>NZ_NXBA01000079.1:0-1682 GCF_002383835.1 Campylobacter sp. 107 | reverse complement strand
CCTTTAGAAACTTATCCTGATTATAATGAAGCTTTAAAAGAAAAAGAATGTTTTACTTATAAATTAGGAGAAGAATTTATTAAAGCTAGTAAGAATTGGTATGGGGGTGGATTATTCTTATTGCCTTGTAGAGTTTTTAAGCTCCATAAAAAATTAGAGAAAAAACAATGAAAACCGTAGGTGTAGTTATCCCAATCTATAATGTAGAAAAATATTTAAGAGAATGTTTAGATAGTGTTGTTAATCAAACTTATAAAAATTTACAAGTTGTACTTGTAAATGATGGAAGTACTGATGAAAACTCACTCAATATAGCAAAAGAATATACTTTAAAAGATGAAAGATTTATACTTTTTGATAAGGAAAATGGAGGACTTTCTTCATCTCGTAATGTAGGCATAGAATTCTTTAGTAAAGAGTATGATTTTAAAAACATTACCCAAGAATTAAAAGAAAACTCCTTAGTAGAATTTAAACTAGACAATGAAGATAATCCTTATAATATTTATAAAATATATAAAAGTTCAAATTTCTTTAAAAACAAAGATGAACTTTTAAATTTTAAAGCTCCTGATATTGATTATATTATCTTTTTAGATTCTGATGATTATTGGGAATTAAATTGCATAGAAGAATGTGTTCCTAGAATGGATGGGGTTGAAGTGGTTTGGTTTGATTGGAAATTTTACTATGAAACAAATAATATAAATTTTGAAAATATAACCTATCATGACAGATATAAATTTAAAGAAAATATTATAACCCCTTTAGATTGGATTAATCAATATAAAAATACTGGAATTACTTGGTTTTCTTTTGCTTGGAATGGAATGATTGATTTTAAACATCTTATAACTTATAACCTTCATTTTATTAAACAAACTATACATGAAGATGTATTTTTTGGAATAAGTTTATTTCTTTCATGCAAATTTATTTCATACCTCCCTTGTAAACTTTATAATTATAGAATTAGGGATAATAGTTTATGTGATTATAGTAATCAAAATAAGAATACTTGGATTAGTCCATATATGAAAAATATTTATAATAAATTTAACAATATAGAACAAACTAAATTTTATCATAGGATCAGTAGCGAAGCTTTAACTTGTATTGAGTTATTAAGTTTTATCGAAAATAAAATTGCCAATAAATACCAAAATACAGTTTTAGAAAATCTTTTAAATGATAGAATATCAGCTCTTTGGCAAATTTTAGATTGCAATAAAGATCCTTTAGATATTTTAAATAAAATTCCTAAAAAACTTTATATAAAAAAAGTTTTTTCATTGAAAAAAGTAATAAAAAATCTAAATAAAATATTAGAAAACAAAAAAACTATAATTATAAACCAAACCAATCAAATTCATAATTTAAATACATCCTTAGAGAATAAAGAAAATCTGTTAAATTTCCAAAATAACTACGGAAAAGCTAAAACAAGAATTCAAAACCAACTTTCTTATAAACTAGGACAAGCTTTGATTATAAATTCTAAAAGTGTATTAGGCTACTTATCTTTACCTTTTATAATATTAAGCATTGTTATTTCACATAAACAAGAACAAAAGGCTTATAAATTTAAAATAAAGAAAAATCCAAATTTGGCTTTACCACCTTTAGAAACTTATCCTGATTATAATGAAGCTTTAAAAGAAAAAGAATGTTTTACTTATAAA
>NZ_NXBA01000078.1:0-245 GCF_002383835.1 Campylobacter sp. 107 | reverse complement strand
CCCCCATACCAATTCTTACTAGCTTTAATAAATTCTTCTCCTAATTTATAAGTAAAACATTCTTTTTCTTTTAAAGCTTCATTATAATCAGGATAAGTTTCTAAAGGTGGTAAAGCCAAATTTGGATTTTTCTTTATTTTAAATTTATAAGCCTTTTGTTCTTGTTTATGTGAAATAACAATGCTTAATATTATAAAAGGTAAAGATAAGTAGCCTAATACACTTTTAGAATTTATAATCAAAGC
>NZ_NXBA01000077.1:0-6177 GCF_002383835.1 Campylobacter sp. 107 | reverse complement strand
TTGTTTAATCCCCTTTTAAGTTTAATTGGTTATACTTTCATTTCCTTTTTTTGAAAAAAGGACTTAAAATCTTTTAAATTATAAAGTTTCACTAGCTTAGTAGATTTTATAAATTAACTCTTTTGGTTTTTGTCTTATAAACTAAAAGCTTTTTTATAAATCTTGTTTTTTAATTTAAAAACTTTTCTTTTAAAAATGATTTTTTGTTTTGTTCTTTTAACTTAGTATTGTTATTCAAATCTTATTAGTCAATCTTTGAAATCTAAATAAGTGATCGATTGAGCCAGAAAGATTTAGGCATAAGTAATTATGTAAAATCTATTCAATCTAATAATTAAAAAGATTAAAAGTTTTTCTTTTAATCTTTCATAACTTTTTCTTTGAAGAAAAAGATTAAACTATCTATAATTTTTATGGAGAGTTTGATCCTGGCTCAGAGTGAACGCTGGCGGCGTGCCTAATACATGCAAGTCGAACGATGAAGCTTCTAGCTTGCTAGAAGTGGATTAGTGGCGCACGGGTGAGTAAGGTATAGTTAATCTGCCCTACACAAGAGGACAACAGTTGGAAACGACTGCTAATACTCTATACTCCTGCTTAACACAAGTTGAGTAGGGAAAGTTTTTCGGTGTAGGATGAGACTATATAGTATCAGCTAGTTGGTAAGGTAATGGCTTACCAAGGCTATGACGCTTAACTGGTCTGAGAGGATGATCAGTCACACTGGAACTGAGACACGGTCCAGACTCCTACGGGAGGCAGCAGTAGGGAATATTGCGCAATGGGGGAAACCCTGACGCAGCAACGCCGCGTGGAGGATGACACTTTTCGGAGCGTAAACTCCTTTTCTTAGGGAAGAATTCTGACGGTACCTAAGGAATAAGCACCGGCTAACTCCGTGCCAGCAGCCGCGGTAATACGGAGGGTGCAAGCGTTACTCGGAATCACTGGGCGTAAAGGGCGCGTAGGCGGATTATCAAGTCTCTTGTGAAATCTAATGGCTTAACCATTAAACTGCTTGGGAAACTGATAGTCTAGAGTGAGGGAGAGGCAGATGGAATTGGTGGTGTAGGGGTAAAATCCGTAGATATCACCAAGAATACCCATTGCGAAGGCGATCTGCTGGAACTCAACTGACGCTAAGGCGCGAAAGCGTGGGGAGCAAACAGGATTAGATACCCTGGTAGTCCACGCCCTAAACGATGTACACTAGTTGTTGGGGTGCTAGTCATCTCAGTAATGCAGCTAACGCATTAAGTGTACCGCCTGGGGAGTACGGTCGCAAGATTAAAACTCAAAGGAATAGACGGGGACCCGCACAAGCGGTGGAGCATGTGGTTTAATTCGAAGATACGCGAAGAACCTTACCTGGGCTTGATATCCTAAGAACCTTTTAGAGATAAGAGGGTGCTAGCTTGCTAGAACTTAGAGACAGGTGCTGCACGGCTGTCGTCAGCTCGTGTCGTGAGATGTTGGGTTAAGTCCCGCAACGAGCGCAACCCACGTATTTAGTTGCTAACGGTTCGGCCGAGCACTCTAAATAGACTGCCTTCGTAAGGAGGAGGAAGGTGTGGACGACGTCAAGTCATCATGGCCCTTATGCCCAGGGCGACACACGTGCTACAATGGCATATACAATGAGACGCAATACCGCGAGGTGGAGCAAATCTATAAAATATGTCCCAGTTCGGATTGTTCTCTGCAACTCGAGAGCATGAAGCCGGAATCGCTAGTAATCGTAGATCAGCCATGCTACGGTGAATACGTTCCCGGGTCTTGTACTCACCGCCCGTCACACCATGGGAGTTGATTTCACTCGAAGCCGGAATACTAAACTAGTTACCGTCCACAGTGGAATCAGCGACTGGGGTGAAGTCGTAACAAGGTAACCGTAGGAGAACCTGCGGTTGGATCACCTCCTTTCTAGAGTACAAAGTAATAAGTCTCACAACTATTACTTCAATATATAAACTCAATTGATTCTTGTTTAGATTTTAAAGATTGATGATAAAGCTAATTGTTTATGGGGAATTAGCTCAGCTGGGAGAGCGCCTGCTTTGCACGCAGGAGGTCAGCGGTTCGATCCCGCTATTCTCCACCATTTATTAAGGGCCTATAGCTCAGCTGGTTAGAGTGCACCCCTGATAAGGGTGAGGTCACAAGTTCAAGTCTTGTTAGGCCCACCATAAAAAAGATTTGAATAAAGAAGCTTTAAAATCTAAAGCAAGTATATAAAATAGATTAAATATAAAATATAAACTCTATACTTAGATTTATTTTTATCTTTAACTATAAAAGAATATACTTTAATAGATATAAGTAGCATACATTATGCATTTATATTTATAATGATTATGTTAATATATATACTTCCTTTAGGTTTTAAACCTAAATGTTCTTTTTAATTATCATTGTTAAGAGTCACAAGCAAGTTTTAATAAAAACAATTTTACAGGACTTGTTAAAGGATAAAACCTATTTATTTTTTCTTTAGTTTAACTTAACTTTTAGCTGTCTTCTCTTCTATGAATAAAGAGAATATTAGATTTAAGGATTATAAATTAAAGACAAGTTTCAAACTCACAGCTTAGTTGAGACTAAATCATTTAGTTTTATATTAAGTGTTTGAATGCTTTCCGTCTTAAGATAAAGAAGTCTTATCATAAAAACTTTAACAAGGAAGTGATGCGTTTTAGAATCAATAATAAAAGGTAAAAAAGGTAAGCTACTAAGAGCGAATGGTGGATGCCTTGACTGGTAAAGGCGATGAAGGACGTACTAGACTGCGATAAGCTACGGGGAGCTGTCAAGAAGCTTTGATCCGTAGATTTCCGAATGGGGCAACCCAATGTATAGAGATATACATTACCTATATAGGAGCGAACGAGGGGAATTGAAACATCTTAGTACCCTCAGGAAAAGAAATCAATAGAGATTGCGTCAGTAGCGGCGAGCGAAAGCGCAAGAGGGCAAACCCAGTGCTTGCACTGGGGGTTGTAGGACTGCAATGTGCAAGAGGTAAGTTTAGCAGAACATTCTGGAAAGTATAACCATAGAGGGTGATAGTCCCGTATGCGAAAAACAAACCTTAGCTAGCAGTATCCTGAGTAGGGCGGGACACGAGGAATCCTGTCTGAATCCGGGTCGACCACGATCCAACCCTAAATACTAATACCAGATCGATAGTGCACAAGTACCGTGAGGGAAAGGTGAAAAGAACTGAGGTGATCAGAGTGAAATAGAACCTGAAACCATTTGCTTACAATCATTCAGAGCCCTATGTAGCAATACAGGGTGATGGACTGCCTTTTGCATAATGAGCCTGCGAGTTGTGGTGTCTGGCAAGGTTAAGCAAACGCGAAGCCGTAGCGAAAGCGAGTCTGAATAGGGCGCTTAGTCAGATGCTGCAGACCCGAAACGAAGTGATCTATCCATGAGCAAGTTGAAGCTAGTGTAAGAACTAGTGGAGGACTGAACCCATAGGCGTTGAAAAGCCCCGGGATGACTTGTGGATAGGGGTGAAAGGCCAATCAAACTTCGTGATAGCTGGTTCTCTCCGAAATATATTTAGGTATAGCGTTGTGTCGTAATATAAGGGGGTAGAGCACTGAATGGGCTAGGGCATACACCAATGTACCAAACCCTATCAAACTCCGAATACCTTATATGTAATCACAGCAGTCAGGCGGCGAGTGATAAAATCCGTCGTCAAGAGGGAAACAACCCAGACTACCAGCTAAGGTCCCTAAATCTTACTTAAGTGGAAAACGATGTGAAGTTACTTAAACAACCAGGAGGTTGGCTTAGAAGCAGCCATCCTTTAAAGAAAGCGTAATAGCTCACTGGTCTAGTGATTTTGCGCGGAAAATATAACGGGGCTAAAGTAAGTACCGAAGCTGTAGACTTAGTTTACTAAGTGGTAGGAGAGCGTTCTATTTGCGTCGAAGGTATACCGGTAAGGAGTGCTGGAGCGAATAGAAGTGAGCATGCAGGCATGAGTAGCGATAATTAATGTGAGAATCATTAACGCCGTAAACCCAAGGTTTCCTACGCGATGCTCGTCATCGTAGGGTTAGTCGGGTCCTAAGTCGAGTCCGAAAGGGGTAGACGATGGCAAATTGGTTAATATTCCAATACCAACATTAGTGTGCGATGGAAGGACGCTTAGGGCTAAGGGGGCTAGCGGATGGAAGTGCTAGTCTAAGGTCGTAGGAGGTTATATAGGCAAATCCGTATAACAATACTCCGAGAACTGAAAGGCTTTTTGAAGTCTTCGGATGGATAGAAGAACCCCTGATGCCGTCGAGCCAAGAAAAGTTTCTAAGTTTAGCTAATGTTGCCCGTACCGTAAACCGACACAGGTGGGTGGGATGAGTATTCTAAGGCGCGTGGAAGAACTCTCTTTAAGGAACTCTGCAAAATAGCACCGTATCTTCGGTATAAGGTGTGGTTAGCTTTGTATTAGGATTTACTCCGAAAGCAAGGAAACTTACAACAAAGAGTCCCTCCCGACTGTTTACCAAAAACACAGCACTCTGCTAACTCGTAAGAGGATGTATAGGGTGTGACGCCTGCCCGGTGCTCGAAGGTTAATTGATGGGGTTAGCATTAGCGAAGCTCTTGATCGAAGCCCGAGTAAACGGCGGCCGTAACTATAACGGTCCTAAGGTAGCGAAATTCCTTGTCGGTTAAATACCGACCTGCATGAATGGCGTAACGAGATGGGAGCTGTCTCAAAGAGGGATCCAGTGAAATTGTAGTGGAGGTGAAAATTCCTCCTACCCGCGGCAAGACGGAAAGACCCCGTGGACCTTTACTACAGCTTGACACTGCTACTTGGATAAGAATGTGCAGGATAGGTGGGAGGCTTTGAGTATATGACGCCAGTTGTATATGAGCCATTGTTGAGATACCACTCTTTCTTATTTGGGTAGCTAACCAGCTTGAGTTATCCTCAAGTGGGACAATGTCTGGTGGGTAGTTTGACTGGGGCGGTCGCCTCCCAAATAATAACGGAGGCTTACAAAGGTTGGCTCAGAACGGTTGGAAATCGTTCGTAGAGTATAAAGGTATAAGCCAGCTTAACTGCAAGACATACAAGTCAAGCAGAGACGAAAGTCGGTCTTAGTGATCCGGTGGTTCTGTGTGGAAGGGCCATCGCTCAAAGGATAAAAGGTACCCCGGGGATAACAGGCTGATCTCCCCCAAGAGCTCACATCGACGGGGAGGTTTGGCACCTCGATGTCGGCTCATCGCATCCTGGGGCTGGAGCAGGTCCCAAGGGTATGGCTGTTCGCCATTTAAAGCGGTACGCGAGCTGGGTTCAGAACGTCGTGAGACAGTTCGGTCCCTATCTGCCGTGGGCGTAAGAAGATTGAAGAGATTTGACCCTAGTACGAGAGGACCGGGTTGAACAAACCACTGGTGTAGCTGTTGTTCTGCCAAGAGCATCGCAGCGTAGCTAAGTTTGGAAAGGATAAACGCTGAAAGCATCTAAGCGTGAAGCCAACTCTAAGATGAATCTTCTCTAAGCTCTCTAGAAGACTACTAGTTTGATAGGCTGGGTGTGTAATGGATGAAAGTCCTTTAGCTGACCAGTACTAATAGAGCGTTTGGCTTATCTTTAATAAAGCATCACTTCCTTGTTAAGGTTTTTAAGAAGACTTTGAATATAGATAATATTTAGAGTTTAATAGAAATCTTTCAAGTAGAGTTTGTATTAGAACTTGCTCTTAACATTGTTTTTTAAGTATTCTATATAAAAACTTATCAAAGATAAAAGATAAGAAAAGAAGAAAGAGAATAAAGAAAAAATTAAAGGAATAAAAGATTAAGTTTTATTCTTAAATTCAATCTTTCAAAGAATATTTAAATAACAATGTCCGTGATTATACAGATGTGGAAACGCCTTGCTCCATCCCGAACCAAGAAGCTAAGCACATCGTGGGTGATGATACTACGCCTTACTGGCAGGGGGAAAGTAGCTCATTGCGGACTTGTTAAATGTCTTCATTACTTACTTTATATATAAATCCTATGTTTATTTTTATTGTTGTTTTAGATGATACTTAGAATCGTGTTTAAAAAAAGAGTTTGCTGCTGGTTAGGGTTTTTAGAGAGAATAGGGTGTTTTTAGGGATTTGAAAATACTAGAAGGATAAAATTTAAAATTTTCTA
>NZ_NXBA01000076.1:0-2912 GCF_002383835.1 Campylobacter sp. 107 | reverse complement strand
TTGTGGAAAATAAAAAGAATATATTCATCCTCATCATATTCTAAAATTTCTTTAGCTATTTTTTCATTTAATAAAGCTTCATCATTATTATCTAAAACTAAAAAAGCTTCACATAAAAACAAAGTTCTTAAATAAGCAAATTCTGAGTTGATACTAATATTATCAATATCTTGTAAATTTAAAGTCTTTAATGAGTATTTTTTAGTAGCGATAATGTTTAAACTTTGATTTGGATTTAAAAAAGTATTTCTTTCTTGTTTTAATTGAAAGCTTAGATTTTCATTTAAGGATTTAAATAAAGAATTAAAAATCTCATTTTTGATTTTACTATCTTCTTTGTAAAGTTTTAAAGCAAGTTGATATTTTTGTTCTTCTTGATCAATGATTTGATCTTGTTCTTGCAAATCTTGTATGTTTTTTAAATACTCTTCATCCATAAAATTATAGGAATTAGAAGCTATGCTTGTTTTAGTTATAAGTTCTTTTTTCTTTGCTAGGGCAAATTCGTATTCTTTAGAATAGCTAGGGTAGGGGTGTGGGGTGAAGAGGGATTTTCCAAGGATTATTTGCATTTCATTAAAGATTACATCTATGTTTTTACACCCTCCAGTTGGCCATTCTGAACCTTATGGACATTTCATAGAGGGTGTGAAAATTGCTCAATAGCTTTATTGGTACGATAAAAAATGTTATTCTTATTAAAAAATAATTCTTTTGCTAAATCCTCAATTTCATCAGCAAAGAAATAAGACACTATGCCTCCAGTAGTAAAATAACAATACCTAAAGGAGTTTTGCCTTTGGGTACAGATTTCATTACAATAAGTGCTATATCTTTGGAAATTTCTAAACCTTTTTTAAAAGCAAAATCTTCTAAAGTTTCTTTTCCTAGTTTTAATAAGACTTGAATCATATCGCCATTGTTAATATATTCTAGTGTGTATTCAACAAATTTTAATCTATTGTCTATCTTATCTGTAATAACTTGAACTTTTTGGATGTAAGGTCGTATAGTTTGTTTAATGGAGGAGTTGGGGAGAATGTCAAAAGTATAGTAAGGAATATTTATGAATAACAAATTTAATTTTGCTAAATTTGTATTAGATTGTTTCATTTGTTGCGGATTGACTATAATATCCTATTTTATATTTTTTTTACCTATTATTTATCTTATTAGATTTATTTATTCAATAAGAATAAATATGGATATTTTAAATGGATTTGGTAACTATGCCTTACATTTTACATTGTGTCATATTGCATTTTTTACTATTTGGTTTTATTAGAAAAGAGAAACATTATAAAATATAAAATTCATAAATTAAGTTTTTGGATAGTATTTGCATTTGCAAATAGTTTTTGGTGGTATTTAGCTTATTGGTTAGCAAATAGAGGATTTTATAAATGAAGTACTACGCAACGATTTATATCCACCCCATGGATTGGAACATTCCCCATGTCTTTTTGGGACTTACCAAAGGCAAAAGTCCTGATGAATTAGATAAAGTAGATGAAACATTAAGACAAGAATATCTTAAAAATAAAGAATTTAAATTAATTAAAAGTATTAAGTAGATTGGTTATAATAAAACAATTTATCCATATTAGGAGTAAATTTGCAAATTCCTATTTATTCTAAACTCAAAGAAAAACTAGAAAGCAAAGGAATAGACAATATATCAAGTGGGCAAATTGCTTGGTGTTTAGGGAGTGGCTATATTGCTTTAATATGTGCTGTATTTGTTGTTATATATAAACTCAAGAATTTGGAATTTGAGCTTTATATTGTTTTTTTCTTTCCTATCTTGCTATTTTATATTGCTATATTTTGGTTTATTTTTTTAAGTTTTTATAAAAACTTCTTTTTTATTCATCTTTTTTGCTATTGTTTTATGTATATCTTTAATATAATTTTTAATGATTTTTATTTAAATCTTGCAATAATAAATATTTTATTAATGATAATATGGTTTTTTTTTGTTAAATTGCATTTAAAATTTAAATTTTTATTTTTAATGATGTATTTTTGTTTTGAAATTGCAATATTTATAGGAATAATACCTTATGGACTTTTAGAAGGAACTATTTCGAAATGAAAGAAATAATAAAATATTATGTAGCAATTTATGTAGATGAGTTATTAGAAGATGAAATGTTAAAGCATGTTGATTTTTCTTTGCTATTTGAAGCAAAATTTTCTCAAATTTCTAAGCAAATCGACTTCACCCACGCTTTCTTAGGACTTACCAAAGGCAAAAGTCCTGATGAGCTTGATAAAGCAGATGAAACATTAAGACAAGAATATCTTAAAAACAAAGAATGGGACAAGATAGATCAAAAATGGTATGAAGCTAAAGAACCTAATGAATTCAATGATGGTTTTTGGGGTTTTGGAACTGGAATTGCTAATGTTGCAGAATCTCTTATAGGATCTCCTGGCAAAGTATTTAACAATAACCAATATGTATTAGATAGCAATATTGATAAAAATTGTTATATTATTAAAAAACTAAGAAGCCCTCAAGCTTTCAAACCCTCTAATCGTTGCACTTTAGAACTTTCTAAAGAACAATATGAAATCCTACTTGCAAATATTAAAAATGATTTTAATACTACAAAAGAAATTACACCTAATAGCAAAGAACCAATCAATGAAGAATTTTTACCTATAAGCTTCTTGAAAACAACTGCGTTACTTGGGTTATTCAAAAACTTTCTGATATAGGAATAGAGCTTATTGATGATGAATATAAAGTGCCTGGAAATTTGATAGATATCTTTGGCTTGATCAAATCTCTTCACTCTATCTTTTTGAAATTTCAAAACATTGATGATAATTTACAAAGTGTAAAAGGCGCAAAAAAAAGAAAAATACATTTTAATTCTTGATAAAAATGATTTTAATAAATACAG
>NZ_NXBA01000075.1:0-885 GCF_002383835.1 Campylobacter sp. 107 | reverse complement strand
ATGACCATACTAGAAAAAAACATACAAGCTTTATTAAGTGGGGTAAATGAACCCTTAGGAAATAAACTTTTAAATTTCATACAAAATAAAACTTGTTCTCGTTTTAATATAGATGAAAATTTAAATATCTATGATAAAACTCATAATGTTTTTATGTATGAAAACTTAGAAGAAGAATTAAATTTTTTCTATCAAAGTATTTTAGAAAAAACTCATAGATATCCTTTTATATGTATTTATGGTATAGGCAATGCTTTGCTTATTAAAAATTTAGCTAAACACTATAAACATCTTTTTGTATTTGAAAGTGAAATAGAACTTTTTATTCTAGCTTTAAGCACGATAGATTTGAGTGAAGAGTTAAAAGTTTATAAGGTTGTATTATTTGACTGTGTTGCAAAGGATTTAGAAATTCAAATTGCTATGATTTTTGATCAGCAAAGTATTTTAGAGTATTTAAGTTTATATGAAATGTTTATTAGCTCGCATTATTATCTTAAATACTATGAAACTTCTATTTTATCTTTAAATGAACTTTGTATTAAAAGTGCAAGTGTAGCAATAAGGAATGCAGATATTACTTGTTTTTTACCTTTGCTAACACATGGACAGTTTTTACAAAACATCCCCTCTATGCTTGAAAGCATTCCTTTTCAAAGAATCTTAAATGAAAGAAAAAACAAATTCGAAAATGCTATAGTAGTTTCTGCAGGACCTAGTTTAGCTAAACAACTTCCTTTACTTAAAGCTTATCAAGATAAAGCAGTGATCTTTTGTGCTGATGGGGCTTTAAGTATGCTTGAAAAAGAAGGTATAGTGCCTGATTATGTTACGAATTTAGATTTTACTGATCTAGCAATGAAATTTTTTCAAAATAAAGAAAAT
>NZ_NXBA01000074.1:0-1179 GCF_002383835.1 Campylobacter sp. 107 | reverse complement strand
TTTGCTCTAGTTTTTCTATAAAATAAAGCAACCATTCATGGTAAGCTTTAATATAAGCTGTGATGAAATGCGTTTTATCTTGTATATGAAGTTTTAATACATCGGAAATTAATTTTCCACGATAAGCAAAAGCTCCTCTTAAAACTTCATCCTGTATAAACTCATCTTCATCTAAAGAGTGATTAAAATTTTCTATATTTTGATAGATTTTTTCTAAAAATTCTAAAGGCAAAAGAAAATCTTTACTGAGTATATTTTCTAAAATTTGTTTTAAAGCTAAAGCATCATTTAAAAATCTTTTAGCATTTTCTTGGTCTTTTTGTATTTTTTCTTTGAATTTAACTAGGAGTTTATCACTTCTATTTTTAGTTAAACTTTTTGGAAGTTCAAATTTGGGTTTTTCTTTTGTAAGGAGTTTTTCACAACATTCTTTAAAGGAAAGTTCTTCAGTGAAATTAATCCTTGCTCCACCTTCAGTAGCATTGTAAAATTTAGCCTTTTGATCATTGCAAGCAAAAAGATATTCTAATTTTATACGATAATCATTCCAAGCAATATGAGTTAAAACTTCTCCTTTACCTGCATAGGCAGGGACTTTAAGTTTATCTATATTTTCTTCACCGCTAAATTTCTCCCCAAAATCAAAACCTTTTGAGTGTGAATTTCCTTTTTCATCAAAGGCTAAATCTTGCCCTATCATAATAATATTTTTAAATCCCAAAGCCAAAGCTAAAGTGTAAGAAAAATGACTTACATGAGTACCTGTATCTATATAACCAAAGTCATTAAGATTAAAGCGTTGATATAAAGCTTTATTTCTTAAAACAATCATACAATTTTCAGCCTTTAAACTACGCGCGACATTAGGATGCGTAGCACACTCAAGAGCGATAATGCTTTGTTTTAAATTTTCTTTATTTTGAAAAAATTTCATTGCTAGATCAGTAAAATCTAAATTCGTAACATAATCAGGCACTATACCTTCTTTTTCAAGCATACTTAAAGCCCCATCAGCACAAAAGATCACTGCTTTATCTTGATAAGCTTTAAGTAAAGGAAGTTGTTTAGCTAAACTAGGTCCTGCAGAAACTACTATAGCATTTTCGAATTTGTTTTTTCTTTCATTTAAGATTCTTTGAAAAGGAATGCTTTCAAGCATAGAGGGGATGTTTTGTAAAA
>NZ_NXBA01000073.1:0-2180 GCF_002383835.1 Campylobacter sp. 107 | reverse complement strand
TTAAATCCTAAAACCAAAGAAGATGCTTTTAATAAAAGTATTCTTTGGATAAAAGAACATTTAGAATTTATGGAATTAGTTTATGGACATATTAAAGCACAAGAAAGTGCTTTGATTAAAAATATACTTCCTTTAGAAGAAAAACTTAAAGAAAGAAAATTAGATAAATGGATGGAAAGGGTGAGAAAGTGAGAGAAGAGCTTTTTTTAAAAAATACTCAAGCTTTGTTTGAGGTCGATGAGTTTTTAGCTTGTACACTAAGATCACTTAAATACTTAACTTTTGCACTTATCCAAGATGAAAATGGAATAAATTTTAAAAAAGATGATATTTTTCTTTATGAAAATCCCAATAAAGAGCTTTTAGAAAACCTTACTCTGTTTAAAACCGAATATAACAAATATCCTGTTTTGTTTTTTTATGGCTTTGGAAATGGAATGTTTTATAAAACTTTATGTAAAAACAAACAACATAAACACATTATCATTTTTGAAGACAATCTTGAAATTTTAACTTTAGCTTTTCATTTATTTGATTTTAGCGAAGAATTAAAAAAAGAACAGCTAATACTTTTTTATACTCCAAATATTAATACAGCACAACTCACCACACTTTTTACTTATGAAATCATTCAAAAAAGTGTAAAAATTTTTAATCTTTTTATCCATAATGATTTTTATCAACAATTTTATAGCACTCAAATACAAAATATAAATACTCAACTGATAGAAATGATACGATTTATCGTTTTAAACAAAGGTAATGATCCACATGATTCTTTAGTTGGAATCAAACATACCCTAGATAATCTCCCTAAAATGTTAAATCATGGAATTTTTCAAGAATTTCTCAAAGAAAGAAGAGCTAAGGTTGAAAATGCTATCATTGTTTCTACAGGACCAAGTCTTATAAAACAACTTCCTTTATTAAAAAAGTATGCTAATAAAGCTACGATTTTTTGTGCAGATAGTGCTTATGTTATCCTTGGAAAATACGGTATAAAGCCTGATTATGTTTGCATGCTAGAACGTGATGATATAGTTTCTAAATGTTTTGATAATGATTTTGGCGATTTTAACAAAGGCATACTTTTCATACTTGCTTCTGTAGTTCATAAAGAAGTATTAAATTTTTTAGAAAAAGATCAAAGAACTTATATGCTTGTACATCGCCCTTTAAATTTTGCAGCTAGTTTAAAACTTGATGAATATGGATATCTTGGAGTAGGACACAGTGTTTCAAATATGATCTATGAACTAGCAGGAGCTTTAAGATTTGAAAATATCATTTTTATAGGACAGGATTTAGCTTATGGCGAGGATGGAAGTTCACATCCTAAAGAGCATATACATGGAAGTCAAAGTGAAGAAATCAGAGGAGAAAAATATACACTAGCTTATGGGGGAAAAGGCAAAGTAAGAACTCAACTCACTTGGAATTTATTTCGTCAAGCTTTTGAAAAAGATATATTTTGGGCAAAAGAAAAACTCAATATCACCACCTACAACTGCACCGAAGGTGGAGCAAGGATAGAAGGAACTATAGAAAAACCTTTTTTATGGGCTTGTGAGAATTTACTTGATAAAGATTTAAATAAACCTTTTGATTTTCCAAAATTTCTAGATAAAAAACTAGCCAAAGAAAAATTAGAAAAAACAAAAAAATATCTCCAAAAAAGCATTTTAGAATCCAAAGAATTTATAAAAAAAACTCAAACTCAGCTTCAAAAGCTTAGATACACTTTAGAAAAAAATGACAAGAATTTTCAAACTCTTGAAAAAATCAAAAATGATCTTTTAAATCTTTTTAAAGAATTTAAAAAACTCAAGCTTTTTAATGAACTTTGTCAAGCTATTTATTTTCATAACGAATGCGAAATTTTAAAATTTGAAGTTTTAAACACAAATAAGCAAAAAGAAAATTTAATAGACTTTTTAAAAATACAACACAATTGGTTTATCCAAGGTTTAGGATATCTTGATACTCAAAACAAAACCATAGAAAAAAGTTTAGAAAATTGGAATTTTGACGATATAATCAAAAAATAATTAGGATTTCCAATGACCTTCACCCCTACTCAAAAAGAACTCTTTAACAAAAACATTGAGGCTTTAAGTAATATTCTTTTAAAAGAAAGTTTAAAAGAAATTAAATCAAGTAAATTTGAACTTATCTTAGGT
>NZ_NXBA01000072.1:0-694 GCF_002383835.1 Campylobacter sp. 107 | reverse complement strand
TTGTATAGCTCTTGCATAGGTAGAATTTTGATTATTATGTTTATCACCTAGTTTTTGGGTATCACCATTTTCATGTTTTTTGTCATTTTCTTTTTTTACATAATCAATCCAATGTAGCATCGCATAACTTGCATCAGCTACATTAGCATAGTCTAAGAATTTAGTGATTAAGTCTAATTTAGCTTCTTGTGTTTTAATGTTTTTACTCATTTGTTATTCCAAAAATCTAAATCTCAAATTATCTTTCTAATTTTTTATCTAACATCTTCACAATCTAATATTTCCTCATATTCAAAATGAAACCCAGCACCCTCATCGCCTCTTAAAAATATATTATAATTATAATACAAATATCGTTTAAATTCTTGATACTTAATGTTATTTTTATCATCAATATACCAAGCTTCTATTTCTTTTTCTTTTACTTTTCCTATTCCAAGTTTAATTTCGCGTGATTTAGTTTCTATTTCTTTCCAATTTGAAGGTTGAATTTCCAAATTCAATTTTTCATTATAAAAATATTTTATACCATTATTTTTAATTCTAATATTAGAATTATTCATCATAGCTTGAATAAATTGTTTTTTTAAATCCAAATAATCTTTATTAAACACTATCATTTTATTACTATTATCTTTACACAACTTCTTAAACTCATAATACTGCGGATCCATATATTTATAAGAACATCCTC
>NZ_NXBA01000071.1:0-608 GCF_002383835.1 Campylobacter sp. 107 | reverse complement strand
ATTGCTTATTATTTGATTATAAAAACTTAAAAGACTTTCTTTGCTGTTTAAGTCTATAAAATTAAGATAAAAATTCTTTTCTTCTAAGGCTAATTTTAAAGCATTAAGATTTGCAAAAGAAGCATTAAGATTTTCATTATTTTTTAAAGCATAAACGATATTTTCTTGTTCTTGTTTTTGGGTAATAGCATATTGTAATAAAGGATTTTTATAATGTGTATCGCTATTGATTAAAACATTGATATAAAAAGCTTCTTTGCTTTTCTTAGTTAATTGAAGCAAAGATAAAAGTGTAGAAGGGATATAAAAAGAATCAAGCTTTAAATTTAAATACTTATCATAAGTATTTATATAAGTTAATTCTTGACTAAAATCCAAAGCTTGTTCTTTTAAATTTAAAAGCATTGTTCCACCTAATCCTAATAAAGCTAGATTTTTGAAATTCTCTAAAGCTTTTCTTTTTTCTAAATCGATTTGAAGTATTTTTTGCATTGTTTTTCCTTTTGTTTTTATTTTACTTTAAATATTTTTTTATTTTGATTAAATTACTCTTTTATATTATGTTCTTTAGCATAAGCTAGTATTTTAGCTCGAAGTTCTTGCGGAAA
>NZ_NXBA01000070.1:0-1073 GCF_002383835.1 Campylobacter sp. 107 | reverse complement strand
CAAGACATAACTCTATCCCTCAATGGCAATATCCAATCTTCTTCTCTTTTAGAATTTTTAGAACAAGTAAATAAAATAATCAAAAATAAACACAAAAGAATTATATTTGTAGGACATTCATTGGGTGGGTATTTAGCTCAAATGGCTTTGATATATTGCGATATTAAATATAAAGACAAATTATCTTTTAGCCCTAATGAAGTTTATACTTTTAATTCCCCTAGTGTTTATGGTTGGAATTTTCCTAATATAGCTATATTTTAATTTTTAAAAAAGTAGAATAATTTTATTAAAAATATTAAAAAGGAAAATAAATGGGTGCATTTCGTAAGTTTTATATTGTTTGGGTAGTATTTTGTATAAGTGGGTTTGTTATTTCTCCTGCTGTAGGGCATAATCCAAATAGAGTGTATGAATTTTTTGTAATGCTAGGTTGGATTATTTTTCCTTTAATTCTATTAATGCTTTATCGCTTTTTTTCTCTTTGTGAAATAAAGTTTTTGTATATAGCATTGCTATTGTTACTTTATTATCCTATAGCTTCGATATTATATTACATGTTTTATTATCATAATAGTTTTTATGTTACATTATATATTTTTTTGTCATTATTTAAATAAAGGATAATTTTGCAAGAAAAAATCAATGAATTAAAAGATTATGCAGAACTTGCACAAGCTAGTTATTTTTATTTTGATTTAAAAGATTGTATATTGCAAGAAAATGAAACTATTATTACCTTAAATGAGCTTTTAAACTTAAGCTATAATGGCAAAATAGCTGGAAAAAAAGAAAAGGTCGGACAAAAATATAGTTTTATTAGTAAAGGTGAACTCAACGGAGAATTTGGAGAATTACAGACTAAAAATTTCATTCAAAGATATGAGGTTCAATTTCATCAGCCTAACACTACAAGTGGCTTTAGTGCTACTTTGTTTTACGATAAACAAAAAGATGAATTTATAGTAGGGTTTAGAGGAACTGAGGGTTTTTGGAATATAGATACGATGCAAGACATAACTCTATCCCTCAATGGCAATATCCAATCTTCTTCTCTTTTAGAATTTTTAGAA
>NZ_NXBA01000069.1:0-1360 GCF_002383835.1 Campylobacter sp. 107 | reverse complement strand
CAAGACATAACTCTATCCCTCAATGGCAATATCCAATCTTCTTCTCTTTTAGAATTTTTAGAACAAGTAAATAAAATAATCAAAAATAAACACAAAAGAATTATATTTGTAGGACATTCATTGGGTGGGTATTTAGCTCAAATGGCTTTGATATATTGCGATATTAAATATAAAGACAAATTATCTTTTAGCCCTAATGAAGTTTATACTTTTAATTCCCCTAGTGTTTATGGTTGGAATTTTCCTAATATAGCTATCAACCCTAATACTATAAAAATTATGCAAGATCTTTTAGGAAAATACACTATAGATGTTTCAGAAAAAATCACTCATATTTATGATAATGGTAAAATTGAAATCATTGCTTCAGCTCAATATGGTGCAAGCAATGCTTTAGGTATATATACAGGGAAAAATGATCACTCTATAAAACCTCTTGTTAATACTCTCTATTTTTATTCCTATCTTTTAGAATTAGATGCTAACTATAACAAAGTCAAAGATAAAAGCCTTAGTGAGTGTATAGAGTATCTTAATCATTTTATGAAAAATATTCAAATTTATACAGAAACTTTTGTGTTAAAAAATAATGCTATTAATAATAAAAATTTCGCTCTTAAAAATGGACCTCTTGGACTTTTTAGAAGTTCTCCAGAAAAAATCAATCATTTTGAATATTTTCTTTCATTAATAGCCACCATAATGCAAGAAACAAATGGTATTTTAGAAGAGCTTGGAGATAATTATTATGCAAGCTATAAAGCTCCTACCATTAGTCAAACAAAAATCATAGATTTTATTTTAAAGGCGCAAAAAAAAGAAAAATACATTTTAATTCTTGATAAAAATGATTTTAATAAATACAGAAAAGATTGTTCCTTTATTAATAATCAAGAAAACTTAGCTCATAAAATTGCCATTGGGGAATTTAGAATTTTCATTGTGGTTTATAAAGATATGAAATGTCTTGAAAATATTAATAATATAACAAAAATATATGGATATAATTCAAAAAGTTATAAAATAAAAGATCAAATTTGGGATGAGCAATATTTAGGTGGAGTTTGTAAAATATCACAAGCTTTGTATTTTAATGGAAAAGCTAAAATAGGTATTATTTAGGAAAATTATGATAGGTAAAGACTTTTTATATTCTATTCATAAAGATAAAAAAAGTATTTATTTATTTTGTGAAAATAAAAGCATCATTGATTGTCAAAGTATTTATGATGAACTTTATAAATTAGAAGCAACGACAGATTTTACTTTTGAAGAACTTCAAAACTACCAAGCTTATATCTTCCTAAACTCCACTCTCCTTACAGGCTCAAATGAACTTCCTAATAATCCTTTTTACTTT
>NZ_NXBA01000068.1:0-1127 GCF_002383835.1 Campylobacter sp. 107 | reverse complement strand
AGATGAAACATTAAGACAAGAATATCTTAAAAACAAAGAATGGGACAAGATAGATCAAAAATGGTATGAAGCTAAAGAACCTAATGAATTCAATGATGGTTTTTGGGGTTTTGGAACTGGAATTGCTAATGTTGCAGAATCTCTTATAGGATCTCCTGGCAAAGTATTTAACAATAACCAATATGTATTAGATAGCAATATTGATAAAAATTGTTATATTATTAAAAAACTAAGAAGCCCTCAAGCTTTCAAACCCTCTAATCGTTGCACTTTAGAACTTTCTAAAGAACAATATGAAATCCTACTTGCAAATATTAAAAATGATTTTAATACTACAAAAGAAATTACACCTAATAGCAAAGAACCAATCAATGAAGAATTTTTACCTATAAGCTTCTTGAAAACAACTGCGTTACTTGGGTTATTCAAAAACTTTCTGATATAGGAATAGAGCTTATTGATGATGAATATAAAGTGCCTGGAAATTTGATAGATATCTTTGGCTTGATCAAATCTCTTCACTCTATCTTTTTGAAATTTCAAAACATTGATGATAATTTACAAAGTGTAAAAGGCGCAAAAAAAAGAAAAATACATTTTAATTCTTGATAAAAATGATTTTAATAAATACAGAAAAGATTGTTCCTTTATTAATAATCAAGAAAACTTAGCTCATAAAATTGCCATTGGGGAATTTAGAATTTTCATTGTGGTTTATAAAGATATGAAATGTCTTGAAAATATTAATAATATAACAAAAATATATGGATATAATTCAAAAAGTTATAAAATAAAAGATCAAATTTGGGATGAGCAATATTTAGGTGGAGTTTGTAAAATATCACAAGCTTTGTATTTTAATGGAAAAGCTAAAATAGGTATTATTTAGGAAAATTATGATAGGTAAAGACTTTTTATATTCTATTCATAAAGATAAAAAAAGTATTTATTTATTTTGTGAAAATAAAAGCATCATTGATTGTCAAAGTATTTATGATGAACTTTATAAATTAGAAGCAACGACAGATTTTACTTTTGAAGAACTTCAAAACTACCAAGCTTATATCTTCCTAAACTCCACTCTCCTTACAGGCTCAAATGAACTTCCTAATAATCCTTTTTACTTT
>NZ_NXBA01000067.1:0-413 GCF_002383835.1 Campylobacter sp. 107 | reverse complement strand
CTGATGAATTTGGTATGCTTCCTTTTATAGATGAGATTATGGGAGTAGATTGGGTGATTGATTATAACGAATATCAAATTTCTGAAGATGAATTTGGAGATATATACAAAGCCTTAAGAAGTGATATAGTTGAGGGCAAAATAAAAGATCCAAGGGATATAGATTCTACTTATGAAAGCAGAAGAGAATTTGATCGTTATATGGATGGGTATTCTAATGGTATGATTAATGCTTATGGTTATGATATTCCAAATGATTGGAATGATGCGCAATTAAAAATAGATTCTATGATTTTAACTGCCAAACTAGCAGCCCTAACCCCACCTCAAGGCTATCCTAATGCACCAAGATATTTTACCCCTGAAAATCTAGAATGGTATTACAAAAGACACAAATTAGATGCTAAACTTGAT
>NZ_NXBA01000066.1:0-1027 GCF_002383835.1 Campylobacter sp. 107 | reverse complement strand
TTTTTCTTCTAAAGGAAGTATATTTTTAATCAAAGCACTTTCTTGTGCTTTAATATGTCCATAAACTAATTCCATAAATTCTAAATGTTCTTTTATCCAAAGAATACTTTTATTAAAAGCATCTTCTTTGGTTTTAGGATTTAAAACATAAATTCTAGCAAGATTAAGTTCAAATTGTATGAATAAAGATTGCAAGATATCATACAAATCTTGCATTTGTTTTATATCTTCAAGTTTATTTTTAAATTTATCTATTTTTTCAATAGCTAAATTGATATTCTCTTCTTTTTCATTTAAACTCAAATATATACTTTGTATATTTTCAAAATCATTACTTAGAATTTTATTAAAATCTCTACAATGTTCAATACTTTTACAAACTTTATAATAAGCCTTAAGTAAAAACTCATTTTGTTTATTTAAACTTAAAGGTTCTAATTTTTCAAAAGGTTTATTTAAATCTTTATCAAGTAGATTCTCGCAAGCCCATAAAAAAGGTTTTTCTATAGTTCCTTCTATCCTTGCTCCACCTTCGGTGCAGTTGTAGGTGGTGATACCCATTTTTCTAGTATTTGGAATCATTTCATTTTCAAACCAATTTTTAAATAAAAGCCATATACTATGAGTTTCAACTTTTCCATTTCCTCCATAAGCTGTAGTTAAAATATGTTCATACATTTGACTTTCATAATTAGCTAAATTTTGATAATCATTAGGATGAGAATTGCCATTTTCAGCATAAGCTAAATCCTGTCCTATAAAAATGATGTTTTTATGACTTAGATAAGTTGCTAGATAAGATAATGTATGTGCAACACTAAGTCCTACAGCAGCATAAGAAAAATCTTTAAGATTTATATAATATGGAAAGGCAAGAACTTTTTGAGTTATGACTAAATTTCTACCCTTTAAATACTCAATCGCCTTTGGATGAACAACCCCTGCGCAAATAAACACAATATCCTTATCAAATTCCCCAAAATCATGATTAAAAAACTCAGCAGTAATTTCTGTTCTTTCCAACATA
>NZ_NXBA01000065.1:0-1170 GCF_002383835.1 Campylobacter sp. 107 | reverse complement strand
TTTTACAAAACATCCCCTCTATGCTTGAAAGCATTCCTTTTCAAAGAATCTTAAATGAAAGAAAAAACAAATTCGAAAATGCTATAGTAGTTTCTGCAGGACCTAGTTTAGCTAAACAACTTCCTTTACTTAAAGCTTATCAAGATAAAGCAGTGATCTTTTGTGCTGATGGGGCTTTAAGTATGCTTGAAAAAGAAGGTATAGTGCCTGATTATGTTACGAATTTAGATTTTACTGATCTAGCAATGAAATTTTTTCAAAATAAAGAAAATAAAACTTCTTTAAATATACTTTCATGTGCTACGCATCCTAATTTGGTTCATTTTTTAGATAATAAAAGTGTGATTTTAAGAGATGATCCTTTATACCAACGCTTCAATCTTAATGACTTTGGTTATATTGGTACAGGTGCTCATGTGAGTCATTTTTCTTACACTTTAGCTTTGGCTTTGGGATTTAAAAATATTATTATGATAGGGCAAGATTTAGCCTTTGATGAAAAAGGAAATTCACACTCAAAAGGTTTTGATTTTGGGGAGAAATTTAGCGGTGAAGAAAATATAGATAAACTTAAAGTCCCTGCCTATGCAGGTAAAGGAGAAGTTTTAACTCATATTGCTTGGAATGATTATCGTATAAAATTAGAATATCTTTTTGCTTGCAATGATCAAAAGGCTAAATTTTACAATGCTACTGAAGGTGGAGCAAGGATTAATTTCACTGAAGAACTTTCCTTTAAAGAATGTTGTGAAAAACTCCTTACAAAAGAAAAACCCAAATTTGAACTTCCAAAAAGTTTAACTAAAAATAGAAGTGATAAACTCCTAGTTAAATTCAAAGAAAAAATACAAAAAGACCAAGAAAATGCTAAAAGATTTTTAAATGATGCTTTAGCTTTAAAACAAATTTTAGAAAATATACTCAGTAAAGATTTTCTTTTGCCTTTAGAATTTTTAGAAAAAATCTATCAAAATATAGAAAATTTTAATCACTCTTTAGATGAAGATGAGTTTATACAGGATGAAGTTTTAAGAGGAGCTTTTGCTTATCGTGGAAAATTAATTTCCGATGTATTAAAACTTCATATACAAGATAAAACGCATTTCATCACAGCTTATATTAAAGCTTACCATGAATGGTTGCTTTATTTTATAGAAAAACTAGAGCAAA
>NZ_NXBA01000064.1:0-435 GCF_002383835.1 Campylobacter sp. 107 | reverse complement strand
GGAGTAGATTGGGTGATAGATTTAAATCGATATAAATTTGCTCTTGATGAAGAAGGCAGAATCATTTGGGCTTTATATGATGATATTGAAAAAGGTAAATTAAAAGATCCAAGAGATATAGATTCTACTTCTGAAAGCAGGAAAGAATTTGATCATTATATGGATGGATATGTAAATGGAATGGAAACTAGATTCGATGCTGATATTCCAAATGATTGGGGTGATCGACAAGCCACTTTATTCAAAGATACCCTAGTATTAAGCGCCAAACTCGCAGCCCTCACTCCTCCTCAAGGCTATCCTAATGCTCCAAGATACTATAGCCCTGAAAGACTAGAAATTATTTATAAAAGACATAAGCTTGATAAACTTCTTGATCCAAGAATTCCTGCTATTTATAGATATAATTTTCCGCAAGAACTTCGAGCTAAAATA
>NZ_NXBA01000063.1:0-500 GCF_002383835.1 Campylobacter sp. 107 | reverse complement strand
CCCTGTATAAAAGTTAGGATCTAGGTATTGGGGTTTATAGTCTTTGTAGGGGGAGTTTCTTAATATGCGATCGGCTTCAAACAAAGCTTTGGAATATTCTTCGGTATAATCGCCTGTTGGCTTAGCACTTCCTGAAAAAATGATTTTATTAGTGTCTTTATATACATCCATTATTAACCCATTAGGTGTATAAATCTCATAAGTTTCACTCATTATCTATCCTTTCTTAATTTAACCCATATATAAACCATTTTTCATAATGATAGTAGTAGCTAGTCTAGTTATGAAATTCATTCTTACTCTTTTATATTATGCTCTTTAGCATAAGCTAGTATTTTAGCTCGAAGTTCTTGCGGAAAATTATATCTATAAATAGCAGGAATTCTTGGATCAAGAAGTTTATCAAGCTTATGTCTTTTATAAATAATTTCTAGTCTTTCAGGGCTATAGTATCTTGGAGCATTAGGATAGCCTTGAGGAGGAGTGAGGGCTGCGAGTTT
>NZ_NXBA01000062.1:0-21301 GCF_002383835.1 Campylobacter sp. 107 | reverse complement strand
CACCCCAAAACGGAACAGATTTTGCTTATATTATTTTAATATATTTAGGTTGAAGGCAGAAAAATCTAAATTAAGGAATTAATATGAGTATCTTTAGTATCAATGATAACTCAAACTATGGTTCTATACTTTCACAAGCAAAAGCTAATAAAGAAAGTAAAGAAAATTCTAAAATAAGTTTTGCTAATGCTTTTTTAAAACAAAATGCTAGTAAATTAAATGAAATTCAAAGTGCAAATTCACAAACTCTAGCAAGAAGTGAAGTATTAAATTCTACTAATACAACAAATACTAGCAATAATACTAATTTTAGTATAAGTAGTAAAACAAGTTCTCCTAATTATGATATATCTAGTGAATTTAAAAACTCTATTTATACTCTAAAATATAAACAAGTAGATATAAGTAATACTTCTACTAATACAGCCTATGGTTATAGTGTAGATAAAGATGGCTATATGGGAAGTGATTTTAACAAAGCTGCAGGACTTCCTGAAGATTTTAAGATACATAAATCTACTTTGGATGAGATAGAGAGATTTAATCAACATAATATGGCTAGTGAAACCAGTGGAAACTATTATGATAGTTTTGATATGGCTTCTATTGTTAAATCCCATTATAATAGTTTTAATCAAGTAATAAGTACATTTCCAAATGATAAAACAAGTTTTAGCGAAGCTGATTTAGAGCAATTACCAAAAGGACTAAATGATGGTTGCAATCAAAACAAAGAATATATTGTAACACATATATTTAACGCAGAACAATTTCACGAAGCACAAGCGATTAAGTATTCTACTATGAATTTGGGTATGAACCTTATGAAACTTGACTTTTCTCCGCAAAGCATGGAGCAAGGACCTTCAAATGAAGGCGGATTTAATCCTGATATGTCAGTTTATCCAAAAAATGAAGATGGAAGTTATTCTAAAGAAGCTTTGTTTATGAGTTTTTTAAAGTCTTATTCGCCTATTCCATCCTCAAATCAAGTTGTTTTGAGTCCTGAAGCAAAAGTTCGTGAAGCAAAACTTGAGCTAGAAATGAAAGCAAATCCTTCTTTTAGCGTTTCCTTAGATGACATTATGACAGGTAAGGTTGATTTTGCAAGTTTATTAAAAGGTTATGCACAAGATGGTTGGCTTGATGCAGGTATATATGCAATGGAAAAAGGAGTTGCTTGGCAAAATACAAGCATAGGTTATGGTGGAGCTTGGTTTGATAATCAGTTTAATCAAGCAAAGGCTAATGGTTGGAAAGCAAGCAGTGAAAGTATAAATTCTTTTGCTGATTCTATAGCGGATAGACTCAATAATCTTTTAGGACAAACTAGGGTTTAAGGAAGTATTTGCACGAAGTCAAATTAAAAATGATGACATTTGCAAATACTTATGCGAATTACATAAAGCTAGGCGCATCGTTTGAAAAGAGTATTAAATCTCCGTTTTTTGTTTCTTTAGCTAGAGTTTGAACTAGCTGGCTTTTTTCTTTAAGTATAATGGTTTTTATTTTTAACTCTTTTTTGAAAATTTCAGCATTGATTTGTGCACTAATGATAGCAAGATCAAAACACTCATTGATGATTTTGGCAAGTTTTATATTTTCTTCTTCGCTTACTTCCACTATACCAGGACTTACTAAAACTTTGCGTCCTTTATAGCTTTTACAAAGTTTATAGCTTGTGCTCATACCTTTAAAATTTCCATTAAAACCATCATCTATGATAAATTTAGGCTCTCTTGAAAGCACTTGCAAGCGATGTTCTACGGAATTTATATTTAAAACTTGCTTTTGAATTTTTTCTAGCTTTATGCCGAGATAATGAGCACAAAGTATACAAACACAAAGATTTTGCGCATTAAAATCCCCTAAAATTTGACTTTTAAAATCATAGGATTTATTTTCTATATCGACTTTAAATTCTAAACCTTCAAGACTTGAATGAATAAGACTTAATTTATCATCATAAAGGCTGATGAGTTTATCTTCTTCTTTTTGGGTACTAGAGTGTAAAAAAGCTTTTTCTAGTCTTTTGGAATTTAAGGCTTCAAGTTTGGTTGAGCGGATATTTTCAACACTTTTAAAATACTCTAAATGTGCATTGCCTATCTCTCCTACTATGCTGATTTGAGGTTGTAAAAAACGAGTGATTTCATCAATATCGCCTTTAAGTCTAGCACCTGCTTCAGCTATGTAAATTTGAGTATCTTGGCTTAAATTGGTATTGATATCAGCAATTATACCTAACAAGGTATTGACAGAGCGTGGTGTTTTGTAGCTTTTAAAGTCATCTTTTAAAAGTTCGTATAAAAAATTTTTAATACTTGTTTTTCCAAAACTTGCGGTAATGAGTATGATTTTTAAATTTTCATTGGCTCTTAGTTTGGCTTTGGCTTGTTTTTTATAATATAAATTTGTAAAAAACTCATAAATTTTAAGACTAAATAAAGCAAAAGGAAGACTAAAAAGATTAAAAAGAAAAGAAAAACGCAAAGCAAGTATAGCAAAAATAGCATTATAAACAAAAACAAAAACAAAAAACCATTTAACCTTACTTGTAAAAACAAGCTTTTTATCTATACCTTTGTTCCAAAAATACAAAATCGGAGTATGGATCAATGCAAAATATGCTAAAGAGTATAAAGGAAAAGCTAAGAATAAAAAATAAGGGATAAATAAAAAATACAAATGCCACAAAGGTTTATGATAATGAAAAAACACGCGTTTAAATTTATAAGAATACCATTGTAAAGCACTCATAAGATAAAAAGCTATACAAAAATTAAAAAATAAAGAATTAATAAAATAAAGAGTATTGATAAGCATTTAAATTTCCTTAATTTTTTGAGCTATGAAAGCAGAATGTTTTAAAAAGAAAAAATGATCCCCTTCTAAAGGATAAAAAGTGCTATTTTTTAAAAGTTGATGTATTTTTTCACCACAATACAAAGGCGTAGCTTCATCGCTTTTTCCCCAAAAAACCAAGCTTTTAGCCTTTTGCTTGGCAAAAATTTTACTAAAATCCTCATCAACAACATTTTTAAAGGTTTCATACATCATAGGGCTAAGATTTGCTCCGTCTTTGCTAGCAAAATAGCGATAAAATTTTCCCAAACCAAAGAGTTTTAAAATTTTAAAAATACGGATTTTAAAACGCACTTTTAGGGATTTTTTAGCTAAAATTCCTGCACTTGAAAGTAAGATTAGGGTGTCTTTTTCCTTTGCGAGCAGGGTGCTTACTTTTCCACCAAAAGAATGCCCCATGAAAAAACAGACATTGAGTTTTTTTTGTTTTAAAAAAAGTTCTGTGATATTGGCATAATCTTGAGTGTTTAAAATTTCTTCCACGCTTGAATTTCCAAAACCTGCCAAATCCATATAAATTTGACAAAAATCTTTTAAAAAAGGGCAAAAACTTTGTTTCATAAGTTCTTTATTAGCTCCCCAGCCGTGTAAGATAAGTATTTGCGGCAAGGAAAGATCACCTAAAATTTCATAAGAAATTTGATAAGTTTTGTTTTTATAAGAAAGTTGAGTTTGAGCCATTTTAAGCCTTTTGATTTTTGTAGATATTTTCTAAAAGTTGCATGGCATTTTGTAAGCGTTCAAATTCTTTCATACTAAGCATTACAGCTTCAAATTTGTTATTTTTTAAAATAACTATTTTTCCACTTTCACTTTTTTTGAGTTTTTCCATAATGGGACTAAAATTTCTTACCATCTCGGTGGCAGTGTAAATTTCATCTTGTTTAAAAGAGAGCATTCTTCTTCCTAAAATACGCTAAATTTTATGTATAATTTAGCGTATTTTGACTTAAAAGCTTATAATTTTCCTTTTTGTCCATTGATGGAGTGAAGGAAGTTGTAGTTGATTTTTATCATTTTTTCAAGTGAAATTTGATCAGCTAAAGCGTTTAAAGTGGTATTAAAATCTTTAAAAAGATAATTAGCCAAAGAACCAGGGTTTGGGTTGATTTCATTTAAATATACTTCATTATCCAGTATAAAAAAATCGCAGCGTATTAAAGCACCTTTAAACAAAGGATTGTAGATCTTTTTAAAACTGTCTTTGAGTTTTTCTTTTAATTCTTCGCTTAAATTTGCTTCTATAAGCTCATTGTGTCCTGAAAAGCTAAGATATTTTTGTTCAAAGTCTAAAAATTCTTTTTTCTTTGGCTCTTCTATGATGGAAAAAACAAACTCATCATTGATCATGCATCCTGCAAGATTGTATTCTTTGATATTGTTTTTAAATTCTTCTACCACAAGATCATTATCAAATTCAAAACCTACATCTTTGGCGTATTCTAAATCTTTTTCATCTTTTACTATGCTAATACCTATACTACTTCCAAGTCTTGCAGGTTTGATAATGCAAGGAAAATTAAGCTTTTCTTTAGAGTTTTGATTTTTTCTTAGCATGGTATAATCAAGTGTTTTTACTCCAACGCTTTTGGCATAAAGTTTGGTAAGTTCTTTGTTAAAAGATAATACACTAGCTTCAAGTCTAGGTCCTATAAATTTAATAGAATAAAACTCAAATAAAGCCGCAATTTTTCCATCTTCTCCATCTCTACCATGGATAAGATTGATCACGTATTCGCACTCTAGTTTATTTTCTTTTAAAAAACCTTTGCTAAAAAAACCTCCTTGTTTAATGAAGAGTTCTTTTTCTTTTTTATAAGCTTTGGTGCTAAAAGTTTTAGAATTCATTTTTTCACTTGGGATATGATAAAATCTTCTTTCTTCATCGCAAAAAATAAATTCTAAATTTTGATTGATAACTTTTTTAAGTACCACAGCACTTACTATACTGATCTCGTGTTCATAAGAATTTCCGCCAAAAAGTATTGCAAATTTCATTTTATTCCTTTATCCTAGTTTTTTAAGAGCTTCTTTGATGAGTTCGCTTGTGCTTGTTGCTTGAGCGCTTGCTAAAACACTTATGATTTTTTCTTGTTTAAAGCCTAGAGTAAGAAGTGCGGCTAAGGCTTCGCTTTTATCATCACTCACATTTTCAAGTTTGGTTTTTGTATCTGAAAGTTCTACTATAATGCGTTTTGCACTTTTTGGACCTATACCAGGTACTTTTTTAAGCGCACTTTCATCGCTTAAACTTAACGCTTTGTAAAAAGAATTTACATCAAGACTAGAGCATACCGCCATAGCAGTATTTGCACCCACTCCATTGACTTTTAAAAGCATTTCAAACATTTTTTGCTCGTCCTTATCCAAGAAGCCATAAAATTTATTAGAATCTTCTTTGATGATTTGAGTAATAAAAAACTCGTGCTTTTCTTGAGTTTGAATTTTAGCAGAACAAAAAAGCGAAATAAATATCCCATAGCTTAAACCACTAGCACATTTTACAATGATAAAAGTAGGTTCTTTTTTTGTGATTATTCCTTCGATGCCGACAACCATGCTATATCCTTTTCTTCATAATCTAATTTTTTATGTATTTCTATACTTTCTTGGTTGTTTTGTATGACTTTTTTAATGCTTATAAATTTAGCACTTTCATTAATAAATGAAGAGTAAAAAATATCTTCTTTGGGCTCTAGAAGTGAAAATTTGACCTCATTCATATCAGTCCATTTGCCACTTTTATTTATAAAAGTTGCTTCAAAAAGCATTTTTTGCAAATTGATTAATTCTAATTGTAAAGATTTTTTGCGTTCAAGAAGTTCTTTTTCTTCATTTTGTAGTTTATTTAATTCAAGATTTTGTAAAGAGAAATCTTTTAGGGCTTTTTCGTATTGTATAGGAACATTTTGACCTTGATTTTTAAGTTCTGTTATCTTTTTTTCAACACTTAAAATTCCATTTTTACTTGATAAAATGTATTGTCTTATTTTATTCATTTTATGATTTAACTTAGAAATTTGCTCTCCTAAAATCGCAAATTCTTCATCATAATTTTTATCAAGAGTTTTAATTTTAGCATGAAATTTATTGTTATCCCCGTTAATGCGTTCTATTGTGGTGTTTTCAAAAAACACACAAGAATTATTACTTTCTAAATTTTCTATATAAATTTTATCAGCTTGTATATTTCCACCTAGGCTTTGTTTAATTCTTACTTCTTTAGCTTTGACTGTTCCACCTTCGAGCAAATCTATATTTAAAATTTCGGCTTCTGCAAATCCTCTATGAGTTTTTATATAGGCTTGTTTGGCTTGAATTTTGGCTTTAGAGTGTGTAGTGCCTTCAATTTTCATTTTAGCGGCATTAAGTTGAGTGTTGCTTCCTACGCTTCCGACTACATTTAATTCTTCACATTCTATCCCAACGCCAGAATTTACAGCATCTTTTACTTCTGAAAGAAATTTTATATTGATTTTGACATTTTTGTCTAGTCCAGCTCTTATAATCCCTATATTTTTAAAATCTACCCCATTAAAATCTAGTTCATTGGCGATATCAAATTTTTCACCATCTTGTACTACATAACCTTTTTTTAAAGCTATATATTCTGTGTATCCATCTTGCTCTACTTGTTTAAAAGCCGAAGAACAAGAAAATTTAACTTTATTTTCATTTGCGGCTAAAACTTTTAAGGTGTGTAAATTTAAGTCTTTTCCTTCTTTACCTTGTTTAAATTTGACGTGTTTTAAAACAACTTCATTTTCATCAACAACAATAATACCTGAGCGTTTTTCATCGATAGTGTAGTTTTTGGTTTTTTCTTTATAAGTCAAGATCAGGGATTCATCTTGACTTTCTATAGGATCAATACCTTGTGCAACGGTGATTTGTATAGTTTTATTTAAAGGGGTATTTTTATGTTGGTTGCAAAAAGACACTAAATTTTTCTTAAAATCAAAAATGCGGATACCTATTAAAAATTTAAGTTTCAACATCTTTTTATAAATATTTTGCAAAAGTTCTAGTGCTAGTTTTTCATGAAAGTCTAAATTTGCAAAATCAATTTGAGCAATTATTTTGGTTAAATTTTTATTCGCAACCAGTTTGACTGCTTGAGATGCTTTGCTTTGGTTTATGCCGTGGAAAATTTCTATTTTGTATTCTTGCTTGATTTGAAGATCATTTTTTAAAAAAAATTCATCTTTATCAAAAAGAGTTAATTCTTTTTCAGAGATTTTTTCCCATTCTAATTCTCCAAAACGATATTGTGTAGAAAATGCCAATAAACTAAAATCAAGCTCATTTAAGCTAAGGTTTGTTTGTGAAGCTACGCTTAAAAGCTCTCGAGCTGGATTTTCTGTATAGGCAATAATTTTTTCATCCAAAGTCAAAACTTTCCCCTTGTAAAAAATTAAGAATGTAATTATAGTCAATTTTTAATCAATTTTAGTTAAAATAGTTCTCTTTATATTTTGAAATTTATGAAAAAAATTAATGAAGAGTTTAGTATTTAAAAATTTTATTGTCAATGCTTTAGGAATTTTATTTTCAAGAATTTTAGGGCTTGCTAGAGATGTTTTAATAGCGCTTTTTTTAGGAGCAGGGCTTTATAGTGATATTTTTTTTGTGGCTTTAAAAATGCCTGCTTTTTTTAGAAGAATTTTTGCAGAAGGGGCTTTTGGACAAAGTTTTTTGCCTAATTTTGTAAAAGCGAAAAAAAAGGGAGCTTTTTGCGTTAGTGTAATGATGCAATTTAGCCTTATAGTTTTTTTATTTTGTCTTTTAGTAAGTTTTTTCTCCTCTTTTTTCACTAAGCTTTTTGCTTTTGGGTTTAACGCAGATACTATAGCTTTAGCAGCTCCTTTAGTGGCGATTAATTTTTGGTATTTGTTTTTTATTTTTTTAGTTACTTTTTTAGGGGCTATTTTAAATTATAGACAAAAATTTTTCATTACCTCTTTTTCTGCAGCATTATTTAACTTAAGTATTGTTATAGCTGCTTTTTTTGCGGATAAAAATGCACCGCAAAATACACTTTATTATTTTTCTTATGCAACGGTTTTAAGTGGGGTGGCACAGCTTATTTTACATTTGCTTGTTTTAAAAAACAATCCTGTAATTCGTGCTATGACTTTAAGTATAAAATTTAAAAAAGCCAAGGCGAAATTACAAGGTTTTTATGGCAATTTTTTTCATGGAGTTTTAGGTTCTTCTGCGACTCAATTTAGCTCATTGCTTGATACAACTATAGCTAGTTTTTTAATGAGCGGGAGTATTTCTTATCTTTATTATGCAAATCGTGTCTTCCAACTCCCCCTTGCACTTTTTGCTATCGCTCTAACTCAAGTTTCTTTTCCAAAAATTTTAAAACATTTAAAAAGTGGTCAAGAAAAATTAGCCTTAAAATTTATGCAAAGAGCATTAGCGCTTTTAAGCATTTTACTTATTGCTTCTAGTATTATAGGTTCTGTGTTTGCTTTGGAAATTTCAAAGCTTTTATTTGAAAGAGGAAATTTCACTCACGAAGATAGTGTGATTACGGCTTATGTTTTGATTGCTTATCTTATAGGGCTTTTACCTTTTGGTTTGCAAAAGCTTTTTTCTTTGTGGCTTTATGCAAAATTTAAACAAAAAACAGCAGCTTGGATCGCGGTAAAATCTTTAATTATCAGTGCTTTATGTTCTATGGCTTTTATATTTTTGATTAAAGATGAAAGTTTAAAGGTTATTGCAGTAGCACTTTCAAGCTCTATTAGTGCTTTTTATTTGCTTGGAGCTAATATCAAAGAATTTGGTTTTAAGAAATTTTTTGCTTTAATATCTATTAAAATTTGCTTATTGGTTATAGTTGCTTTGATTGTTTTTACGATCTTACTTATTTTGATTAAACCTTATATTTTAAGTTTTTTTATAGGAATTTTTACAAGTTTTAAAGGAGTTTTTAATGAGATTATTAGATAGTGTAACAAAAGAGAAAATAAAACTTGATAAAAAAGATATTAGTATTTATTTATGCGGACCTACGGTTTATGATGATGCACATTTAGGACATGCAAGAAGTAGCGTTTGTTTTGATCTTTTGCGTAGGGTTTTGCTTGCTCAGGGCAATAGGGTAAAATTTGCTAGAAATTATACAGATATTGATGATAAGATTTTGAAAAAAATGGCTCAAAGTGGTCAAACTTTAGAGGAAATTACGGAATTTTATATCAAAAGTTATGAAGAGGATATGAGGGTTTTAAATGTATTAGATCCTGATTTTAAACCTCGTGCAACGCATTATATAACAGCTATGCTTGATTTGATTAAAAAGCTTGCTAAGGATGGGTTTGTTTATACTCTAGAAGATGGAATTTATTTTGATACAAGTAAAGATGAAAAATATTTAAGCCTATCAAATCGCAATTTAGAAGAAAATATCTCTCGTCTAAGTAATGAAGTGCAAAAAAGAAATGAAAGCGATTTTGTGCTTTGGAAATTTGATGAAAATTTTTACGAAAGTGAATTTGGCAAAGGGCGTCCAGGTTGGCATACTGAATGTGTTGCTATGATTGATTCTATTTTTGAAAATACTCTTGATATACATGCTGGAGGGATAGATTTGCTTTTTCCTCATCATGAAAATGAAGCTGCGCAATGTCGTTGTGGATGTAAGAGAAAATTAGCAAATATTTGGCTTCACAATGGTTTTGTAAAAATCGATGGCGAAAAAATGAGTAAAAGTTTAAATAATAGTTTTTTTATAAAAGATGCTTTAAAAGAATTTATGGGCGAGGCTTTAAGATTTTATCTTTTGAGTTCTCATTATAGATCTCATTTTAATTATTCTTTATCGGATTTAGAAAATGCTAAAAAACGTTTAGATAAATTTTATCGCCTTAAAAAAAGATTGGATTTAGGTGAAATTTCTGATTTTGATGTTTTAAATGATATTGAAATAAAAAGCGAAATTGCTAAGCAAATTTTAGAGATTTTAAATGATGATTTAAATGTTTCTAAAGCCTTAGCTCTTTTGGATGATTTTATCAGTAGTGCAAATTTAGAGTTGGATAAAGAAAGCAAAAATAAAATTTTAAAACAAAATATCAAAGAAGCTTTAAGTGAGCTAGCTAAAATTTTTGGCTTTGGTTTTATGGATACAACTTTATATTTTCAATGGGGTGTAAGCAAAGAAGAACGAGAAGAGATTGAAAAGTTAATTTTAGAAAGAACTGAGGCTAAGAAAAACAAAGATTTTAACACAGCTGATACAATAAGGGAACAACTAAGTAGTAAAAAAATCACTCTTTTAGATACTCCAAATGGAACAATTTGGGAGAAAATAAATGCATAATGAGATGAATTTAAAAGAGGTTTTAATACGCTTTAAGCCCTTTTATAAAAGATATTGGAAACAATTTGCTATAGCTATTTTCGGTATGATTTTAGCAAGCGGAGGAACTGCTGGAAGTTTTTATGCTTTAGAGCCTATTTTAAATTATATTTTCGTTGAAAAAAATGAAGCTTTACTTTATACAGTGCCTTTTTTGCTAGTATTGATGTATTTTTTTAAAAATCTTGGAACTTATTTACAAAGTTTTTATGTTTCCTTTATAGGAACAGATATGTTAAGAGTATTGCGTGCTAGGGTTTTAAAAAATGTTTTACGCTTGGATATGGATTTTTTTAAACGCTACAGAAGCGGAGAGCTTGTAAGTCGTTGTACTAATGATATTAATGCGCTTCAAAGCATAGTATCAAACATTATTCCTGATTTTTTTAGAGAGCTTTTAACTGCTATAGGACTGCTTGCGGTAGTCTTGTATCAAAGTCCTACTTTGGCTTTTTTTGCTTTAGTGATTTTGCCTTTAGCTATTTTTCCTTTGGTATGGTTTGCTAAAAAACTTAAAAAATATGCAAGAAATATACAAGAAACAAATTCGGATTTGCTTTCTTATTTGGGTGAAATTTTTTCAAATATTGAATTGATCAAAGCTAATGATAATGAAAAAAAAGAAAGTGATAAATTTGCTAAGCATAATGATACTTTGTGTAAATTAAACCTAAAATCCGCACGTATTGATGCACTTACAAGTCCTTTAATGGATATGATGGGCTCTGTTGGGGTTGCTGTGGTGATTATTGTAGGAGGTAGAGAGGTTATCAATGGTTCTATGAGTGTGGGAAGTTTTATCAGTTTTGTTTCAGCACTTTTTGCGATATATACTCCTTTAAAGCGTCTTTCGTCTTTATATGGAAAACTTCAAGGTGCTGTTGCGGCAAGTGAAAGAACTTTTTATTTATTGGATTTAGAACCTCAAATTAAAGGTGGAAGCAAAGAATTAAAAAACATTGAAAAAATTAGCTTTGAAAATGTTGAATTTGCTTATGAAAACCCGCATAAAAGTGTTTTAAAAGGCGTAAATTTTGATTTTGTTAAAGGGCAAATGCTTGCTCTTGTAGGGACAAGTGGGGGTGGCAAATCTTCTATTATTAATCTTTTGATGTATTTTTATGAAAAGCAAAAAGGTAAAATTTTACTCAATCAAGAAGATATTAGCACTTTTACCATAGAAAGCTTACATGCTAAAATAGGACTTGTAACGCAAAATATTTATCTTTTTAATGATAGCTTTGCTGCAAATATTGCCTATAGTGAAGAGTTAGAAGAAGAAAAAGTCGTTCAAGCTTTAAAATTGGCCAATGCTTGTGAATTTGTTAAGGAAATGGGCGGGATTTGGGCTGAAGTGAAAGAACATGGTAAAAACTTAAGTGGAGGACAAAAACAAAGAATAGCAATCGCTAGAGCTTTATATAAAAATCCTGATGTGCTTATTTTTGATGAAGCAACTTCAGCTTTGGATAATGAAAGTGAAAAAGCAATAGTTAAAACTATAGAAAATTTAAAACAAGACAGATTGATTTTAGTGGTTGCACATCGTTTAAGCACTATAGAAAATGCAGATAAAATAGTAGTATTGGATAAGGGTAAGGTATTGGCAATAGGTAAAGATGAAGAGCTTTTGCAAACTTGTTCTTTGTATCAAAAATTTAAAAGCAAAGAAAAAACAAAGCCTAGCTTTAGTTAATTTTAGTTAGAATTTCAAAAAGGATTAAAAAATGGCTTATGAAATGATAAAACCTTTACTTTTTAAGTTAAACCCTGAGCATGCACATGCTTTGGTTGAATGTAGCTTAAGGGCTTTAAGTGCTAGTTTTCCAGGAGCTTTAAGTTTTTTAGCACACAAATATATAGTTGATGATGAGAGTTTAAGGCAAAAATTACTTGGACTTGATTTTAATAATCCTGTAGGTTTAGCAGGAGGCTTTGATAAAAATGCTACTATGATAAGACCTTTGAGTGCTTTAGGATTTGGCTTTTTGGAAGTGGGAACTTTTACTCCAAAACCTCAAGAAGGCAATGAAAAGCCACGCCTATTTAGACTTGTAAAACAAGAAAGTATACAAAATGCTATGGGTTTTAACAACGAAGGTGCCGAAAAGATTGCTTTAAGACTTGCAAAAACCCATCCTTTTGTTTTGCCTTTAGGGGTAAATATAGGGAAAAATAAAATCACTCCAAATGATAAAGCCTTGGAGGATTATTTTACTTTGTTTAGAGATTTTAAGGATTTATGTGATTATTTTATCGTTAATATCTCATCTCCTAATACTAAAAATTTAAGAGAGTTGCAAAATGATGATTTTTTAAATACCTTGCTTGAAGAAGCCAAAAAAATTACTTCTAAGCCTATTTTGATAAAAATTGCTCCTGATATGAAAATAGATGATGCTTTAAATTTATGTGAAAATGCTATTAAAAAAGGTGCAGATGGGTTTATATTAGCCAATACTAGTGTTGATTATAGCTTACTAGATAATAATCGTACTTTTGGTGGTATTAGTGGAAGGTTGATTACAGAAAAAAGTGGTATTTTTTTCAAAGAAGTAGCTAAAATTCTTTTTGGCAAAACCTTGCTTATTGCAAGTGGAGGGATTGATAGTGCTGATATTGCTTATGAGCGTATTAAAAATGGGGCTAATTTGGTGCAAGTTTATACAGCTTTGATTTTTAAAGGTCCTTCTTTGGTAAAAAATATCAATCAAAATCTTATAGAGCTTTTAAGAAAAGATGGGTTTTTACACATTAGTGAAGCTGTTGGGGTAAATTTAAAATGATTGCTTATGAAAAAATTCAATTAAAAAACAAGCTTGAAGTTTATGCTTTGCCTGTAAATAAAAATAGCGATGTGATTAGCGTTGATATTTTTTATAAAGTGGGTTCAAGAAATGAGATTATGGGAAAAAGCGGCATAGCTCATATGCTAGAACATTTAAATTTTAAAAGTACTAAAAATTTAAAAGCTGGCGAATTTGATGAGATTGTTAAGGGTTTTGGTGGCGTGGATAATGCAAGCACAGGTTTTGACTATACTCATTATTATATTAAATGTGCGAAGAAAAATTTAGATAAAGCTTTGGAACTTTTTGCAGAACTTATGGAGAATTTAAATTTAAAAGATGAAGAATTTCAGCCTGAAAGAGCAGTGGTTTTAGAAGAGCGTAGATGGAGAACAGATAATAATCCTTTGGGATATCTTTATTTTAGGCTTTTTAATCACGCATTTATGTATCATCCTTATCATTGGACTCCTATAGGTTTTTTTAAAGATATAGAAAATTGGAGTATTGAAGATATTAAAGAATTTCATAGTATTTATTATCAACCTAAAAATGCGATTTTACTTGTAAGTGGCGATATAGAAAGTAAAGAAGTTTTTGAGCTTTCAAAAAAACATTTTGAAAAGATTAAAAATACTAAGACTATACCTAAAATTTACACAAAAGAGCCTAAGCAAGATGGAGCAAAAAGAATATATTTGCATAAAAACTCAGATACTGAATTATTAGCCCTTGCTTATAAAATTCCAAATTTCAAGCACAAAGATATACCTGCTTTAAATGCTTTATCCGAGCTTTTAGGAAGTGGGAAAAGTTCTTTAATGAGTGAAATTTTGATTGATAAATTAAATTTAATCAATGATTATTATGCTTATGTTAATGATTGTATAGATGAAAATTTATTTATTTTTATTTGTAATTGTAATCCCAATGTTAATGCAGAAAAAGTAGAAAAAGAACTTTTAAAAATCATTTATAAACTTAAAATGGGTAAAATTTCTCAAAAAGATTTGCAAAGAGTGAAAAATAATGTCAAAAGTGATTTTATTTTCTCACTTAACAATGCTAGTGCAGTGGCAAATATTTATGGTTCATATCTAGCAAGAGGAGATATCAATCCTTTGTTAAATTATGAGAAAGATATACAAAATTTGGAATTAAAAGATTTGATTTCTTGTGCTAAAAAATATTTTATTCAAGAAAATTCAACTACGGTAATTCTAAGAAAGGATTCAAATGGATAAAAATATTATCATTGGGGCGATGACTGCTCTTATTACACCGTTTAAAAATGGAAAAGTTGATGAGCAAAGTTATGCAAGATTGATTAAAAGACAAATAGAAAATGGCATTGATGCAGTAGTTCCAGTAGGAACAACAGGAGAGAGTGCAACTTTAACCCATGAAGAACATAGAACTTGCATAGAAATAGCCGTTGAGACTTGCAAAGGAACTAAAGTTAAGGTTTTAGCGGGTGCTGGAAGTAATGCAACTCATGAGGCAGTGGGTTTGGCTAAATTTGCTAAAGAACATGGTGCTGATGGGATTTTAAGTGTGGCACCGTATTATAATAAACCTACGCAACAAGGACTTTACGAGCATTATAAGGCTATTGCGCAAAGTGTAGATATTCCTGTACTTTTATATAATGTTCCAGGAAGAACAGGTTGTGAAATTTCAACGGATACTATTATCAAGCTTTTTAGAGATTGTGAAAATATTTATGGAGTAAAAGAAGCGAGTGGAAATATCGATAAGTGTGTGGATTTACTTGCACACGAACCTAGAATGATGCTTATTTCAGGGGAAGATGCGATCAATTATCCTATACTTTCAAATGGTGGAAAGGGAGTGATTTCAGTAACTTCAAATTTATTACCCGATATGATTAGCGCTTTAACTCATTTTGCTTTAGATGAAAATTATAAAGAAGCTAAAAAAATCAATGATGAGCTTTATAATATCAATAAAATTTTATTTTGCGAAAGTAATCCTATTCCTATTAAAACGGCTATGTATATAGCTGGATTGATAGAAAGTTTGGAATTTAGACTTCCTCTTTGTTCTCCAAGTAAGGAAAATTTTGCTAAAATTGAAGAAGTGATGAAAAAATATAAGATCAAAGGATTTTAATGAATACAGAATTTCAAGGAAAAACTTTAGTGATTAGCGGTGGAACTCGCGGGATAGGCAAAGCTATAGTTTATGAATTTGCTAAAGTGGGTGCAAATATAGCTTTTACTTATAATTCTAATGCGCAAATTGCTGATGAAATGGTTCAAGATTTGGAGAAAAATTATAAAATCAAAGCTAGAGCTTATGAGTTTAATATTTTAGAACCTGAAACTTATAAAGAACTTTTTGAAAAAATTGATGTGGATTTTGATAGAGTGGATTATTTTATCTCAAATGCTATCATTTCAGGACGTGCGGTTGTAGGCGGCTATACTAAATTTATGAAGTTAAAACCAAAGGGAATTAATAACATTTTTACAGCCACAGTAAATGCTTTTGTTGTGGGCGCACAAGAAGCAGCTAAAAAGATGGAAAAAGTAGGGGGTGGAAGCATTATTTCTATCTCATCTACAGGAAATTTAGTGTATATAGAAAATTATTCAGGTCATGGTACAGCAAAAGCCGCTGTAGAAGCTATGGCAAGATATGCGGCTACTGAACTTGGAGAAAAAAATATCCGTGTAAATGTCGTAAGTGGTGGGCCTATTGAAACTGATGCTTTAAGAGCTTTTACAAATTATGAAGAAGTAAAACAGGCTACTATAAATTTAAGCCCTTTAAATCGCATGGGGCAGCCTGAAGATTTGGCTGGAGCATGTCTTTTTCTTTGTTCAAGTAAGGCAAGTTGGGTGACAGGACATACTTTCATCGTTGATGGTGGTACAACTTTTAAATAAAAATTAAGAAAAATCAATGGATTTTTCTTAAAAATATTTTTCAATCAAGTTTTAATTTCCACCCTAAAAAAACACTTAATAATGCAAGTAAAAAAATAAAATTTAAGGTCCAATTACCAAAACCTATAAAACCTATAGACAATACACTATAAAAAAATCCCCCCACAGCTGAATAAATACAAATCGTACTTAAAGATCCATTTTCTGCCATTTTTTTACATGGGCAGATTTTGTAAAATTTTTTATCGTTAAATTGATTTTTCTTTTTATTTCCCAAAAATAAACCAAAAAGGGCAAAAAGATTTAAAAAAATAAAAGCATATAATAAAATTTGATCTAATTCCATTTTGAATATACCTTAAAAGTATCTAAGCCAAGAGGGTAAATGGACTTGTTCTTCTTTTAAAGTAGTCTCTTGTCCATGTCCTGGCAAAAGTTTAAAATCTTCTTTGTAAGTCATAACTTTTTCTAAGCTTTGTTTCATTAAATTTGCATCTGAATAAGGAAAATCCCATCTTCCTATGCTTCTATAAAATAAAAAATCTCCACTAAACATGATATTTTTACCTACAATTTCTATCATAGTGCAACCTGGTGTATGTCCTGGTAAAAAGCGAAATTTAAAGTCAAGTCCGCCTATAGAAATGATATTTTCATCATCAATCAAATAATCCGCTTTGCTAGGCATAAAACCTTGATTAAAAGGATCTTCAAGCATAAAAGTATCATTTTTATGAATATAAATGGGGATTTGATAGGCTTGTTTTACTTTTTCATTATCCCAAACATGATCGTAATGTCCGTGAGTGTTTAAAATCGCTAAAGGATTTTTTACATGTTTTTTGATGAAATTTAGCGCATCAAAACCAGGATCAATTATAATTTCTCCATGCTCACCAAATAAAATATAACAATTTGTCTCATAAGCTCCACAAGCTTGTTTGATAATTTGCATTTTTTGCCTCTTTAATAAAAAATTTGCCTTAAATAAATATAATTATACATTAAATTTTTAAAAGGCAAGCTTTATGGATTGGCAAAAGATTACGGAAAAAATGTGTGATTTTATACAAGAAAAAGTGAAAAATTCTCAAAGTCAAGGTGTGGTTTTGGGGCTTAGTGGTGGGATTGATTCTGCTTTAGTAGCAACGCTTTGCAAAAGAACTTTAAAAGAGAATGTTTTTGCTCTTTTAATGCCAACTCAAATTTCAAATAAAGCCAATCTTGAAGATGCTTTAAGGCTTTGTGCGGATTTAAATCTTGAATATAAAATCATAGAAATTCAAAGTATTTTAGATGCTTTTATAAAGCAAAGTGAAAATACTACTCTAGTATCTTTGGGAAATTTTGCAGCGCGTATTAGAATGAGTTTGCTTTATGATTATTCTGCCTTGAAAAATTCTTTAGTCATAGGTACTTCTAATAAAAGCGAATTGCTCTTAGGTTATGGTACGATTTATGGAGATTTAGCTTGTGCTTTTAATCCTATAGGATCACTTTATAAAAGTGAAATTTATGCCTTAGCAAAATACCTTAACTTGCATGAAAATTTTATCAAAAAAGTTCCAAGTGCGGATCTTTGGGAAAATCAAAGCGATGAGGCGGATTTAGGTTTTTCTTATGCAAAAATCGATGAAGGTTTAAAAGCCTTAGAAACTAATGATGAAAAACTTTTAAGAATGCTTGATCCTTCTTTGATTACTATGTTAAAAAATCGCATGCAAAAAAATGCTTTTAAAAGAAAAATGCCTGAAATTTTGGAAATTTAAACAATGAGTGAAGAAAAAAATTATGAACTTTGGCTTGATAATTATTTTTTTAAGCCTAATTTTTGGCAAAAATGCCTTGCTTTTATACTTTTACCTTTAAGTGTGCTTTATGCTTTTTTTGCGATTTTAAATACTTTTTTTCGTAAAAAAATAGTTTTTAAAAAACCTGTTATTAGTGTTGGTAATTTAAGTTTTGGAGGTAATGGAAAAACCCCGCTTTGTAAAGCTATAGCAAGGGAATTTGATGGTGTTTTTATAGTAATTAGGGGCTATAAAAGAAAGTCTAAAGGTTTGTTTGTTGTTAAAAATCAAAATGAAATTTTATGCACCTTAGCACAAAGTGGCGATGAAGCTATGGAGTATGCTTTTGAAGAAAATATCAAAGGTGTGATTGTAAGTGAAGATAGAGTAAAAGGTATTGAAAAAGCCTTTGAATTGGGAGCTAAAATCGTTGTACTCGATGATGCTTTTTCTAAATTTCATATTAAAAAATTTGATATTTTGCTTGAAAGTAAAATCAAACCTTATTTTGATTTTACTTTACCAAGTGGAGCTTATCGTTTGCCAAAATTTTATGAAAAAAGGGCTGATTTTATTGCATTAGAAGGCAGGGATTTTGTGCGTTATTCTTTTGTAAAAGAAAATCCAAAGGCTGTTTTGGCAACTGCTATTGCTAAACCTTTTAGATTGTATGAGCATTTTATCAAAGCAAGGGCTTGTTATTTTTTTAAAGATCATTATGAGTTTAAAAAAGAAGAATTAGAAAATTTGCTAAAAAAACATAATTGCGATACACTAATGCTTACTTTTAAGGATTTTGTTAAAGTTAAAGATTTTGGTTTTAAATGTCAAATTATAGAATTAAATATAGAATTAAAAGATTCATTAAGGGAAAAAATAAAAACTTATATCAAGGAGTTTGAGCAATGAAATTAGTCGAGAGTAGAAATGTAAATAATGTATCAAGTTTTAAGGAAGCTTTGATTAACCCAAACGCTCCGGAAGGAGGGCTTTACTCACCTTTAAATTTGCCTATTTTTGAAGGAGAAAAATATGCCAATTTGTCTTATAAAGATTTTGCTTTAAAGCTTATAGAAAGTTTTGGTTTTGGCGAAGAAGAGCTTTTTAAAAAGGCTTTGAAAAGTTACGAAAGCTTTGATGATAAAAATACACCTATTTCTTTGCAAAAAATCTCTGAAAAAACCTATATTAACGAGCTTTGGCATGGGCCTACAAGAGCTTTTAAAGATATGGCTTTACAGCCTTTTGGCGTGCTTTTAAGCGAATTTTCAAAGGATAAAAATATTTTAATTATTTGTGCTACGAGCGGCGATACAGGACCTGCAGCCCTAAAAAGCTTTGAAAATGCAAAAAATGTTAAAGTAGCTTGTATGTATCCAAAAGGTGGAACAAGTGGAGTTCAAGAGTTGCAAATGCGAGCTTTAGATAAGGATAATTTGAAAGTTTTTGCTATAGATGAGGATTTTGACGCAGCGCAACGCACTTTAAAAGAATTGCTTTTTTCAAAAGATTTTCAAAACGAAATTAAAGCTTTAAATTATGAGCTTTGCGCAGCGAATTCTGTAAATTTTGGGCGTATTTTATTTCAGATTATTTATCATTATTATGCGAGTTTAAAACTTTTTAATGAGTTTTTAGAAGAAGTACAAATCATTGTTCCAAGTGGAAATTTTGGCAATGCTTTAGGGGCTTTTTATGCTAAAAAAATGGGAGCTAAAATTTCAAAAATCAAAATCGCTTCAAATGTGAATAATATTTTGAGTGAATTTTTTAATCATGGCGTTTATGATTTGCGTGAAAAAAGTCTTAAGAAGACTATTTCTCCAGCTATGGATATACTTATTTCATCTAATATCGAAAGACTTTTGTTTGCGAAATTTAAAGATAAAAGAACCAAAGAACTGATGAATTTGTTGAAAAATGAGAGATATTTTAAACTTGAAAAAGAAGAATTGCAAAGTTTGCAAGAAGATTTTGAGGCGGATTTTTGCACCGATGAAGAATGTATGCAATTTATCAAACAAAGCAAGATTTTAATCGATCCGCACACCGCAACTTGTTTTAAAATGCTTGATCCTTTAAAACCTAGCATTATTACCTCTACAGCAGAATGGACAAAATTTACTCCAAGTATGATAAAAGCTTTATACGATAGAGATTCTAAGAATGAAAAAGAAGATTTAAAATTTATAGCTAAAGAGTTTAATGTCCAAGTTAAAGATGAAATTTTAGCTTTATTTGACTTGAAAAATAGCGATGAAAAGGTATTTGAAGCCAAAAATATAAAAAAAGAAATTTTAGATTGGATGCAAAAATGATTATTATTCCTGCAAGATTAAAATCAAGTCGTTTTCATGAGAAAATTTTATGTGATGTAGGTGGAGTGCCTATGTTTGTGGCTACTGCAAGAAGGGTAAGTAGTGTGGATGAAGTTTGTATAGCTTTAGATGATGAAAAGGTTTTAAGCATCGCTAAAGAATATGGTTTAAATGCAGTTTTAACAAGCAAAGATCATGAAAGCGGTACGGATAGGATTAATGAAGCTTGTAAGAAACTATCTTTAAAAGATGATGAGATTATTATCAATGTCCAAGCTGATGAGCCTTTTATAGAATGTGAAAATTTATTAAAATTTAAAGAATTTGCAAGTTCTTGCTTGGATAAAAAAGCTTTTATGGCGAGTTGTTATAAAAAAATCACTCAAGAAGAAGCTATGGATCCTAATTTGGTTAAAGTGCTTTGCGATAAAGAAGGATATGCTTTGTATTTTTCAAGAGCTAAAATCCCTTATGAAAGAGAAAATTACGAGGAAAGTTTTAAAGGGCATTTAGGCATTTATGCTTATAGTGTAAAAGCTTTAAGAGAGTTTTGTTCTTTATTAAGTTCTGCACTTGAAAGAGCGGAAAAATTAGAGCAATTAAGAGCTATAGAAAATGGTAAAAAAATCAAAATGCTTGAAATTTCAACAGCAAGCATGGGGATTGATACCAAAGAAGACTATGAAAAGGCTTTAAAAATTTATTTAGAAAAATAACTCCACCCCAAAACGGAACAGATTTTGCTTATATTATTTTAATATATTTAGGTTGAAGGCAGAAAAATCTAAATTAAGGAATTAATATGAGTATCTTTAGTATCAATGATAACTCAAACTATGGTTCTATACTTTCACAAGCAAAAGCTAATAAAGAAAGTAAAGAAAATTCTAAAATAAGTTTTGCTAATGCTTTTTTAAAACAAAATGCTAGTAAATTAAATGAAATTCAAAGTGCAAATTCACAAACTCTAGCAAGAAGTGAAGTATTAAATTCTACTAATACAACAAATACTAGCAATAATACTAATTTTAGTATAAGTAGTAAAACAAGTTCTCCTAATTATGATATATCTAGTGAATTTAAAAACTCTATTTATACTCTAAAATATAAACAAGTAGATATAAGTAATACTTCTACTAATACAGCCTATGGTTATAGTGTAGATAAAGATGGCTATATGGGAAGTGATTTTAACAAAGCTGCAGGACTTCCTGAAGATTTTAAGATACATAAATCTACTTTGGATGAGATA
>NZ_NXBA01000061.1:0-38793 GCF_002383835.1 Campylobacter sp. 107 | reverse complement strand
ATCGTGGGTGATGATACTACGCCTTACTGGCAGGGGGAAAGTAGCTCATTGCGGACTTGTTAAATGTCTTCATTACTTACTTTATATATAAATCCTATGTTTATTTTTATTGTTGTTTTAGATGATACTTAGAATCGTGTTTAAAAAAAGAGTTTGCTGCTGGTTAGGGTTTTTAGAGAGAATAGGGTGTTTTTAGGGATTTGAAAATACTAGAAGGATAAAATTTAAAATTTTCTAAGTTAAAATTACGCAGAATATATTAGCAATATTTTTGAAAAGATGTCGAAAATTTGAAGGCATCAAAATGGATTTTATAAAATTTCTTAATCATTTTCAACCCATATCTAAATCTTCTCAGCAAGCTAGTGTATATAAATCTTTTAAGTTGAATTTAAAACCAAAGACTCTTAATGAAAAAGATGAAAATTCCTCTTCATTTCAAGAGCAAAAAACAGATGTAGCTCAAACTATGCTTCAAAGATTAGAAGATGAAAAATTTTTCAATCAAAAGGTAAGTGATAAAGTAAAAAAGCTGAAAGAGGTATGACTACTATATATTTTAGAGGTCCTATTACAAATAAACTCGTTCGTAGTGCTTTAAGTTCAACAGCTATTAATAAGTTGGAGATTGAATTTGACAAAGAAGATATGACTAAAAGACTTGATGGATCATATATATTAAGTGGAAAAGTTGAAAATTTCGTGGCTGGATGGTATGCTGATATAGCATATACTAGAGCTTATGTGGCTAGCGATAGAAATAATGATGGATATTTAGAAGATTGTGAGCTTGAAGATACGAAAAGTGGTTTTGTAGCACAGGAAACAAATTTAGGACTTTTTGTGCAATCTTATACACAATTAAATGGTAGTGTAGATACTCTATTTGGTTTTGAAAAAGATTTTAGAGAAATGCGTCCAGATGATACTAAAGATACAGATTATGCTGGTAGAACTATAGGTTTAGAGCTTGATAAAATGATAAGAAAAGATGGAGATTTTAATGGAGAGCTTAGTTTTAGCGAAACTGGCATGCAAGCAGTAAAAACCAAAGCTCCAAATTCTGGATGGACTGAAAGTGTAGGTATATTAACTTTAACTAAATTTGATCAAGCTAATACAATAGAAATTAAAGATATCTTAGATAAATTATGTAAAGGCGTAAAAATGATGATTTAAGTGAAGATGAAAAATCTCTACTTAAAATGCAATTATCTGATAAAATTTTTGATGAAGTTGAAGATAAAGAAACTGGGAATAAAAAACTTGTTTTTAATCCGGATAAATTTAAAATTTTCTATGAAGGTTTTGTGGATTTATTTAAACAAAGAAGTGCAAAAATGCTAGGTTTAAAACCTAAAGATGCAACTAAACTTAATTATGACAATCTTGGTGAAATTATCAACGAAATGAAGCAAACTTATTTTGATACAAATTCTATGAGTTATGGAAAAATAGCTGATTTAATTAAAATTTGGGCTTAGTTTTTATAATTATCTTATAAAGTGTATTGTTTTTTTATTTTGATATATTGTATTCTTATAAAAAAGTAACTAATAAAAGTTTAGCCATATAGACTAAATAAAATTAAGTATATTTTTTTATATTTATACTTGACAAAATAACACTCAATGTTGTATAATACTTCTAGCAATCAAAAAATAGAGTGCTAAAAATTTAAGGAAAGAGCTATGAAAAGCCGAGATAAAAAGGATTTGATTTTAGATTCTATCATTCAAACTTATCTTTTAGATAATGTTCCTATTGGTTCAAATGAATTGAATTTAAATCTTTGTATCCCTGCTTCAACTATACGCGTCTATCTTAAAAGGCTTAGCGACGAGGGTTTGATCACTCAGCTTCATATAAGTAGTGGTAGAATTCCTACTATTTTGACAATGCAAAATTACTGGCAAAGTTTTTGGAAAAAAGAACAAGATCAAGATATCAATATCAAAAGTGAGAATTTTTTAAAAGAGTTGAGTAAAGAATTTGAAATTTACTGTCTTGTTTATGGTGGTAGAAGCTTAGTACTTAAAGAAGTACTTGATCTAAATGCTAAGTTTATAGTACTTGATTTTAAAGAAGAAGAGCTCGTTTTAAAATATGAAAAAGAAGCATGGAATTTTTTACAAAGTCTTATAGGATTGGATCTTTTTAGTATAGAAAAAATAGCTTTGAGAGTTCATTTTATAGATCTTGTAGAAAAAATAGCTAGCTTAAGACAAAATTTGATTTGCTATAGAAGCAATGAAGAAAGAGCTTATCAAATTTATCAAAATGATGAATTTGTTAAGCTCTTAGATTGTGGAGTTCATCGTTATTTTAAAGAAAGTCTTGAATTTGAACCTTTATTTAAAGAAGGTTTTATGGGGCTTAAGGTGGATGCGCAGTTTTTGGGCGAAGATGTAAATATTATCTTAGCAGGTAGTGTTTATACGGATTATAAAAAAATATTACAATATATAAAGGAGGCGGCGTGAGCGAGCAAAAGCAAGAATTTGAAAACGAAAACGCAGAAAATTCTGAACATTTGCAAGATGAGAATTTGCAAAATATCGAAGATGTTGAGCAAAACAAATTGCAAAAAGACTATGATGAATTAAAAGACAAATATATGCGTGCAAACGCTGAATTTGAAAATATTAAAAAAAGAATGGAAAAAGAAAAGCTAAGTGCTATGGCTTATGCAAATGAAAGCTTTGCAAAGGATTTGCTTGATGTTTTAGATGCTTTAGAAGCAGCTATCAATGTCGAATGCCATGATGAAATTAGCTTAAAAATCAAAGAAGGAGTGCAAAACACTTTAGATTTGTTTCTTAAAAAACTTGAAAAGCATGGAGTGGCTCTTATTAAAGAAGAAAAAGAGTTCGATCCAAATTTACATGAGGCAATGTTTCATGTAGATAGCGAACATCATCAAAGTGGTGAAGTGGTTACCGTGCTTCAAAAAGGCTATAAAATAGCCGATCGCGTAATCCGCCCAACTAAAGTTAGTGTAGCAAAATAAATTTTAATAAAAAGGATAAAAAATGAGTAAAGTTATAGGTATAGATTTAGGAACAACCAATTCTTGTGTTGCTGTGTATGAACGCGGTGAGAGTAAAGTAATCCCAAATAAAGAAGGTAAAAATACAACTCCTTCTGTGGTAGCTTTTACAGATAAAGGCGAGGTTTTAGTAGGAGATAGTGCAAAACGCCAAGCGGTAACTAACCCTGAAAAAACTATTTATTCTATTAAAAGAATTATGGGCTTGATGATCAATGAAGACGCGGCTAAAGAAGCTAAAACAAGACTTCCTTATCATATTACTGAAAGAAATGGTGCTTGTGCTATTGAAATTGCAGGGAAAATTTATACTCCGCAAGAAATTTCAGCGAAAGTTTTAATGAAACTAAAAGAAGATGCTGAAGCTTTCTTGGGCGAGAGTGTTGTAGATGCGGTTATTACTGTGCCTGCGTATTTTAACGATGCACAAAGAAAAGCGACAAAAGAAGCGGGAACGATAGCAGGACTTAATGTATTAAGAATTATCAATGAGCCTACTTCAGCAGCTCTAGCTTACGGACTTGATAAAAAAGATAGTGAAAAAATTGTGGTTTATGATCTAGGTGGGGGAACTTTTGACGTTACTGTGCTTGAAACTGGCGATAATGTAGTAGAAGTTTTAGCAACAGGTGGTAACGCTTTCTTAGGTGGTGATGATTTTGATAATAAACTTATAGATTTTCTAGCTAATGAATTTAAAGATGAAACAGGCATAGATCTTAAAAATGATGTTATGGCTTTGCAACGCTTGAAAGAAGCAGCAGAAAATGCTAAAAAAGAATTAAGCTCAGCTAATGAAACTGAAATTAATTTACCATTTATCACAGCAGATGCAAGTGGGCCAAAACATTTGGTTAAAAAACTTACTAGAGCTAAATTTGAAGGTATGATTGATTCTTTAGTAGCTGAAACCATCACTAAAATCAATGAAGTAGTAAGCGATGCAGGGCTTAAAAAAGATGAGATCAAAGAAATCGTTATGGTAGGGGGTTCTACTCGTGTTCCTTTAGTGCAAGAAGAAGTGAAAAAAGCCTTTAATAAAGATCTTAATAAGTCTGTAAATCCTGATGAAGTTGTGGCTATCGGTGCGGCGATTCAAGGTGCGGTTATAAAAGGTGATGTAAAAGATGTGCTTTTACTTGATGTTACTCCGCTCTCTTTGGGTATAGAAACTCTAGGCGGGGTAATGACTAAGATTATCGAAAAAGGTACAACTATTCCAACTAAAAAAGAGCAAGTTTTCTCAACCGCTGAAGATAATCAAAGTGCTGTAACTATCAATGTTTTACAAGGGGAAAGAGAATTTAGTCGTGATAATAAATCTTTAGGAAATTTTAATCTTGAAGGAATTCCACCAGCACCACGTGGTATGCCACAAATCGAAGTTACTTTTGATATCGATGCAAATGGTATTTTAACTGTTAGTGCAAAAGATAAAGCAACAGGTAAGGCTCAAGAGATCAAAATCACAGGTTCAAGCGGACTTAGCGAAGAAGAGATTAATAACATGGTAAAAGATGCTGAACTTCACAAAGAAGAAGATAAAAAACGCAAAGAAGCTGTAGATGCTAGAAATGCAGCTGATAGCTTGGCGCATCAAGTAGAAAAATCTTTAAGTGAGTTGGGTGAAAAAGTTGCCACTGCTGATAAAGAAAATATTCAAAAAGCTCTTGATGATTTGCGTGAGACTTTGAAAAATCAAAATGCAAGCAAAGAAGAGATTGAAAGCAAAATGAAAGTTTTAAGTGAAGTTTCTCACAAACTAGCTGAAAATATGTATAAAAAAGATGAGCCAAACACAGCAAATGATAAAAAGAAAAAAGATGACGATGTAATCGACGCTGAAGTTGAGTAATCTTAAAATCTCTATTCAAGCCTTTTTAAAAGGCTTGAAAATTTTTTAAAATTTTAAAGAAATGACAAAAACTGTAAAATATAATTCTTTTATTAGCTTGCTACCTAATTTTTCATTGATTTTTTAACCAATTCTTTTTGAAGTTCTAATTTAAATCAGACAATTCATTTTAGTGCAAGTAAACTAAAAAATTAGCAATAAAATAAAATTAATCTAAAAACTTTTTAGATATAATCTTAATAAACATAAAAGGAAAAATTTGAATTTATCATTTAAAACCTTTGATATTTCCAATACACAACGATCAAAAGCTAAAAAAGTGCAGGGTAAAAAATATGAAATTTTTCTTAATGAAAATGAGCAAAGTCTTATAACTCCTAAAGTGTCTTTTAAAGAAATTTTGAGGTATTATTATCTTTATCCAAAAAATGCCATTCCTTCTTTTAAATTACCTTTTTTCAAGCCTGATTTGAGTGGTTTTAGCACTCCGCATATTACTTGGCTTGGACATTCTTCGCTTTTTATAAGTTTTAAAGAATATAAAATTTTGATTGATCCTATTTTTAACACTCATGCTTCGCCTATTTCTTTTATCAACAAGGCTTTTAAAAATGCTCCTGTTTATAATGTAAATGATTTTAATGAAATTTTTGCTGTGATTATCACGCATTCGCATTTTGATCATTTAGATGCTAAGAGTATAAAAGCTTTAAAAGAAAAAGCACGATTTTTTATCACACCTTTAAAAGTGGGAAATTATCTAAAAAGCTATGGAGTGAGTGAGAAAAAAATCATAGAGCTTGATTGGTGGAGCGGCATAGAATTTGGTGATTTAAAAATCATTGCAACACCTGCACAACACAGTTCAAGCAGGGGAGATGGTAAAAACAAAACCCTTTGGGCTTCTTTTGTGATGGAATTTTTAAGTGTAGATAAGAGAGTGTTTTTTAGCGCAGATGGAGGGTATTTTACACATTTTAAAAAAATAGGTGAGTATTTTGGAGATTTTGACTTAGCTTGTCTTGAAAGCGGACAATTTAATATCGCCTGGCCATATTCACACTCTTTTCCTGAGCAAATTTTAAAAGAAGCAAAAGATCTTAATGCAAAAGCTGTCATGCCTATACATTGGGGGAGATTTTTAGCAGGAACTCATGCATGGAATGAGGTGGTAAAATTTCTTTATGAAAATTTAGATTTACCCCTTATCACACCAAAAATGGGCGAGGCTTATGAAGTAGGAGCTAAATTTAAACAGGATTTTTGGTGGAAAGAAGAATAAATTAACACAAGTTTATAATTTATATTTTGGCTTTTGCTATAGTTTTGTAAAACTAAAAAAGGAGATTTTGTGAAAATCATTCAATGGAATGGAGCGGAATTTAGCCCAAAAGAAGTGAAAATCAATGTTTTAATTGATAATGAAAAAGGTAAAGAAATTCAAATTTTATTAGCTAAAGATAGCGTGATGAAAGAGCATAAAGCTCCTTTTGCTATACATGTTCAAGTTTTAAGCGGTAAAATTTGGTTTGAAGTGGAAAAGGAAAAATTTGAATTAAATGTTTTAGATATGATAAGCCTAGAGGCAAATGTAGCGCATTCTTTAGGTGGATTGGAAAATTCTATAATAAGATTGAGTTTAAATAAATCAGATAGTATTCAAAGGGTAAATGCTGTGCTTAAAAAGCCTTGATTTTATTTTGATTTTATAAGGTTTTAATTTGCTTAAATAATTCTAGGCTTTAACCTAGAATTATTTATAGTTTTTAATGAAATTTGCTATTCTTTCTAAACCTTTTTTGATAAGCTTATCGCTCGTAGCATAAGAAAGCCTAAAATATCCATCCATTCCAAAACCTATACCTGGAACAACGGCAACTTTTTCTTGTTCAAGTAATTTTTGGCAAAATTTCATAGAATCTTTTTCTATTTTTTGTATATTTACAAAAAGATAAAAAGCACCTTCTGGTTTATAAATACTGATCTTTGGGATTTGTTTAAGCATATCTAAGGCTAAGTTACGGCGTTTTTCAAAAGCTTGACGCATTTTTTCTATATCTTCATCACATTCTCCATTTAAAGCAGGAATGGCTGCATGTTGAGTGATGGAGCAAATATTTGAAGTGCTTTGTCCTTGAAGTCTTTTAACGGCTGAAATTAGGGCTTTATTTTTGCTTGCCATATAGCCAAAACGCCATCCTGGCATAGCTCCACATTTGCTAAGTCCGTTAATGGTCACAGTGCGTTTTAAAGCATCTTCGCTTACACTTGCAAAAGCTACAAAATCAAAACCATCATAGCGAAGTTTTTCATACATTTCATCACTTAAAACAGTAATTTGCGTTCCTTCTAAAACTTTAGCAATTTGAGTTAATTCTTCTTTAGAATAAATCGATCCCACAGGATTTGAAGGAGAATTTAGCATCAAAACTTTGGTTTTAGCTGTGATAGCTTTTTTTAATTGTTCAGCGGTAATTTTCAAGCCATTTTCTTCTAAGCCTTCTATAAATACAGGTTTTCCACCTGCAAATTTTACCATTTCAGGATAGCTTACCCAGTAAGGACTAGGGATAATCACTTCATCATCTTTTTCTACTAAACATTCTATACATTCAAAAAGAGAGTGTTTTGCGCCTACATTGGTGATGATTTCATTTGTTTCATAATCAAGATTATTATCTTTTTTAAATTTGATTTGAATAGCTTTTAATACTTCAGGAATTCCTGCAACAGCAGTGTATTTTCCACATCCTTTTTCAATAGCACTTATAGCGGCATTTTTGATGGTTTGTGGTGTGTCAAAATCAGGTTCACCCGCTGAAAAACTAATGATATCCTCGCCTTTGGCTTTAAGTTCATTGGCAAGTGCAGTGATAGCTAAAGTGATAGATTCTTCTAAAACTTGAGATCTTTTTGTAAGCATTTTTCAATCCTTGATAATTTTTGTTTAATTTTAGCAGAAAATTGCATTTTTACAATAAATTTAATTTAAAAATGAGTTGTAAATTTCAATAAATGTGAAAATTTGTATTAATTTTTAGGAAAAATTAATACGCATAATAATACATATAATTTTATGTATTATAAAAAATTATTATTTTTGTGATTCAGGTTGTTTTAATATAAGATTTTCAAGTTCTAAAATTTTCTTTTCTAACTTTTCTAGTTTGTCATCACAATTTGCATCTATAGCTCTAATGTTTTTATTTTCACACTCTTCGATAATATAAGCAGGAATGCCAACGGCAGTTAAATTTGCACCTACATCCTTAACCACTACAGCATTTGAGCCTATTTTGGCATTTTCTCCTATGGTGATATTGCCAAGCACTTTTGCGCCTGAGCCTATGATTACTCCTTTTTTTATGGTTGGATGGCGTTTAGTACCCTTTTCAAGGCTTGTTCCACCTAAAGTAACGCCTTGATAAATTAAAACATCATCTTCTATGATTGCTGTTTGACCTACAACCACTCCATTGGCATGATCTATAAAAATACGCCTTCCAAGTTCTGCTCCAGGGTGCAAATCTACCCCAGTTAAGAATTGTGAAATTCCGCTAATCATTCTAGCAATGCGTTTAAAATTTCTTATGTAAAAAAAATGTGCAAAGCGGTAATTTACTACAGCCCATACTCCAGGATAATTAAAAAAAAGTTCTATACAAGAATTAAAAGCTGGATCTTGTGCCTTTGGCTGAGAAAAATCTTCTTTTATAATACCCCAAAAATTCATCTAAACTCCTATGCTTTTTAAATAACCATTATCATTTAAGAAAAGATAAAGTTCGCCTAAAATATGCTTTTTTTGCTTATCATTTACAAGCTTAGAATTACTTATGCGTTCATTAAGTATATCCATGATAGCGTGTATATCATAGTCTAAATCTTCTAAGGTATCAAGTATGGATTGCGCTTCTATAATCCCCTCGACTTCATAGCCTTTTTCATTGATGCTTATAATAGCTTCAGTAGGATGAGTAAAAAGATTGTGTTTCATTCCAAGTACTTCTTGATAGGCACCTACAAGAAAAAACCCTAGAAAATAATTTTCTTTTTCTACATCTACATCGTGCAAAAATAAAGGTTTATCTTTAGAGTATGAAATTTCTCCATCGCTATCGCAGGTTATATCCCAAATACTTGCACTTCGTGTCGGTTCTTCATCTAAGCGATCAAGTGGCATGATGGGGAAATTCTGTTCTAAACCCCAAAAATCAGGCATGCTTTGAAAGAGCGAAAAATTTACCAAATACCTTTCTTGCACTTCATCTTGTATGGCAAGTAAATCCGCAGGATTTTGCTTATCGCCTAAAAGCAAGATGGCTTTTTTTGTAATCAAATGAGTTAAAATTTCAGCATTGGAGCGATCTTGTAAATCCACATAGCCCAAATCAAAAAGAGTTAAAATACTCTCTAAATGATCTATGCTATCGTGCAAGTATTCTAAAGCATTGGAAGGTTTTATACTTTTATAAAGATCATAAAGCTCATCGATAAGTTTTGGATTTTGTTTTTTAAGTATGAGTTTGTTTTCTGCGTATTCTTGAGAAAAAAGTTCTAATACAGGAGCGATTAAAACAGCGTGATTAGCTGCTACAAAACGTCCACTTTCTATGAAAATATCAGGCTCTAAATCTTTTTTTTGTTCGGCTATGTTTTTTAGGATAAAAACTACATCGTTAGCGTATTCTCTTAGGGTGTAATTTCTACTTTTTTCATTTTTAAATTGTGAGTATTCCACAGCTAAACCGCCGCCAAGATTGATAGCTTTTAGATTTTTAGCTCCCATTTTTCTAAGTTCTGTATAGATATTTCCTGCTTCATTTAAGGCTTTTTTCAAGGGGTGAATTTCGGTAATTTGTGAGCCTAGATGAAAGTGAATCATGGTAAATTGTTCTAAAAGTTTGTTTTCTTTGAGTAAATTTACCGCTTCTATGAGTTCAGTGGATGTAAGTCCAAATTTAGAATTAATCCCACCGCTTTTTGCCCAAATTCCAACTCCAGCAGAATGCAAACGTACACGTAAGCCTATATTTGGTTTAGGTTTAAAGCGTTCTTTAGCTATGTCTATGATAGCTTCAAGTTCATTAAGTCCTTCTATGGTTAAAGTGATATTATGTCCCATTTCAGCTGCGATAAAGCCTATGCTGATAAGTTCTCTATCTTTAAAGCCATTTACGGTAATAGGTGCGCCTTCGTTATTATAAGCCATAGCGAGTAAAAGCTCTGCCTTAGAACCTGCTTCAAGTCCATAGTTATAGTCTTTTCCAAGTTTTACAAGATTTTTTACAAAACCAGGGTATTGATTGACCTTTAAAGGATAAACAGCGTTAAATCCTCCTTTATAGCCAAATTCCTTTCTTGCTTTATTGAAATTTCCGTAAATATTTTCAATTTGTTTTTGGATAAGATGAGGAAATCTTAAAAGTAAAGGCCCCTTGTATCCATCATCTCTTAGTTCTTTAACTATATCAATAATAGCAGGTTTTTTCTCGTAATTGATACAAACTTTACCATTTTTGATAATGAAATTTTCATTTCCCCAAATATCAATACCATAATCCATCATAAAACCTTCTTTAAGTCTGCAATTTTAATCATTTTTTCTTCTTTTTTTGCTAAATTTTTATAAAACAAACTTTCATTTTGTGCTTCATTTTCTCCCATGCAAAGAAAAATTTCAGTATTATTTTTATCCGCGTTTTCAAGATGTTTAGCTAGTTTTCTTGCTTCATAGCTTAAAAGCACTTTATATTCTTTTCTTAAATTTGTAGCGATATGCAAAAGTTTTTGGATATAAATTTCATCCATAGCACAAAGATAAATTCCTTCTCTTTGAATCTTTTCTTCTTTTTGTTCTAAAATAGTTATAATTCTTTCTATACCCATGGCAAAACCTATACCATAGCCACTTTTTCCACCTAAATACTCTATAAGTCTATCGTAGCGTCCTCCACCTGCGATAGCAGCCTTTGCTCCTATTTCATCGCTTATAAATTCAAAAGCCGTTTTAGAATAATAATCCAAACCCCTCACAAGTTTTGAATCTAACTCAAATTTAACTCCATTATCCTTTAAAATTTGTTGCAGTGTTTCAAAGTCTTTTTGGCAAGAGGTGCATAAATTATTGATCAAAAGCGGAGCATTTTCAAGCAAATTTTGACAATGCTCATTTTTACAATCTAAGACACGAATAGGATTTAAATTTTTTCTACGCAAACAATCTTCACAAAAACCTTCTTTGGAATCTAAGAATTCAACGAGCCTATCGCGGTATTTTGGCAAGCATTGTGAGCAGCCTAAAGAATTAAGTTGAAGTTTAAAATCAATACCAAGGCGTGAGAAAATTTCTACTAGCATTAAAATAATGCTTGCATCTTCATAAACATTAGGTATGCCAAGGCTTTCAACTCCAAATTGATGAAATTCTCTTAAGCGACCCTTTTGAGGTCTTTCATAACGAAACATAGAACCATGATAAAACCATCTTTTCACACTAGTGTTTTTATCGAGTTTTTTTTCTATATAGGCACGCACCACCCCAGCAGTTCCTTCAGGACGCATGCAAACATGATTTTCACCTTTATCGATAAATTCATACATTTCTTTACCTACTATATCAGAACTTTCTCCTACGCTTCTTTTAAAAAGGGTGCAAAGTTCTAAATGCGGTGTGTTGATAAAAGTAAAGCCATAGTTTTTAGCTACTTCTTCGCAGGTTTTAATCACTTTTTCATAATAATAAGCATCTTTATCTAATAAATCTTTCATTCCTTTTAAAGCGTTAATCATTGTAAAAATTCCTTTATTTGTTGGTGTAATTTTTCTTTACTTCCTTTTGCGTCAAGTGTTAAAATTTCTATAGAAATTTTTTCTTTTAAAAAATGAAGTACTTTTTCGAGTTTATCTTGCACGCTTAAAAAATACTCAATGCCACGTTTTTCTATGCTATCTAGTTCTTTTTGACTGAGGCGTTCTTGGATAAGGCTTGCATCTCCTTTTAAAAAGATAATTTTTTGTGGAAAAAAATTTTCTAAAGCAAAACTATTTAAAGCAAAAAGCAAATCGTTTTCAAAATCTTTGGCATAAGCCATGCCTGAAATAAAACTTCTATCGCTGATAATGAGTTTGTTTTGATTGGTTTTTAAGATTTCTTCAAAATGTTGAGCACGATCAGCTAAAAAAAGCAAGAGTTCAGCTCTTTTGCTAATAGGATGAGTTTTATTAAGTAAAATTTCTCTTAAGTGCTTTCCAAGTTCTGTTCCACCAGGTTCGAGTGTGAAAATGGCGTCTTTGTAAATTTCTTTTAAAAGTGAAATTTGCGTACTTTTTCCTACGCAGTCAATACCTTCAAAAACTACATACAAGATTGATCCTTTAAAAAAGGTAGAATTTCTTTTGGAACAAGAGAACTTACATCACCTCTATGTGTTACTATAGAACGCACAATAGAACTTGAAATAAAAGCATGTTTTAGACTTGGCATAAGATAAATGGTTTCCATATCTTCCCAAAGTGCGTGATTTGCATAGCCAATTTGCAATTCGTATTCAAAATCACTCACTGCTCTAAGTCCACGGATTATAGTATTGACTTTTAATTCTTTGGCTAAATCTACAAGTAAATTATCAAAAGCAATGATTTTAACATTTTTTAAATTTTGTGTTGCGAGCAGGGCTAGTTCTTTGCGTTTTTCTAAATCATAGCAAGGTTTTTTATGTTCACTTTTTGCTATAGCAACGATGACTTCATCAAAAATTTTTAAAGCCCGTTTTATAACATCTAAATGCCCGTTGGTAATAGGATCAAAAGTCCCAGGATATAAACAAGTCATTTTTGCTCCAATTTTTTTTAAAAATATAACAAATTTAAACTAAAAATTTTGCCATTTTTCATATAAATTGTGTTTTATTTCTAAAAGATCTAACCATTTACCTGCGATAAAATTTTCCATTTGCTCTAGATTGTTTGCTTTAGAATAGCTTGCGATAATAGGAGGGGCGATGATAACTCCCATTTGGCTAAGTTTTAACATATGTTCTAAATTTAAAGTAGAAAAAGGCATTTCACGTACCCCTAAGATGAGTTTTTTTCTTTCTTTTAGGGCTACTGCTGCAGCACGCATTAAAAGAGTGTCTGCAAAACCAGCGTGAATTTTTGCTAAACTTGAAATCGAACAAGGAGCAATGATGGTTTTTTCTATTCCAAAAGATCCACTTGCTACACTTAGACTTAAATTTTTATCATCTAAAAAATGAGTGTATTTAAAATTTTCTTGACAAATTTCTTCTAAATTTACTTGATTTTCAGTTTTGAAGCTAAGTTTTGCACCTTGGGTTAAAATACAATAAAGTTCGCATTGATTTTCTAAATTTTTTAATAATTTTAAGCCTAAATTGACACTGCTTGAACCAGAAATTCCCAATAAAACTTTCATTGTATAATTATCCTATTTTTACCCACTACGATACCTTGCATAACTTTACCTTCTTTGTTTTTTGCACGAATCCTTTCGCCCATATTTGCACTTTGCAAAGCCACAAGTTCGATTAAAACATCAACATTTGCTTCGCTTAAAACCCCGATTATAGGATCATTTCGGCGTATTAAAGCTGTGGTTTTAAACATATTTGCTCTCAAAATGGTATTTTTGTTAATGTTGCTTTTAGCTACAAGATTATCCACATCATCTAAGGTTAAGGCATTTAAAGGAACTTTATCAAAATCAATCAATACGCTTTTATAGTCAAAAGCTCCAAGTTTATCTCCTCTTTTTATAGCGCGTTCGCTTTTTAAAACTTCTAAATTTGCTTGAATGAAATATCTAAAAAATACATTTTTTTGTATATTTTGCGGAGTTTTAAATTCAGCCCTTAAAAAGCCTTGTGCTTGATTAAAACGTCCATTAGCGATTCTTAGAAATTCATATTGATCAAAATCTTTAGGCAGTGATGTTATTTTTAAATCAATTTGAGAAATTATAATTTTAGGGAAATTATTTCTAAATTCTTTAGCTAGTGCTGTTTTGATTTCTTCTAAACTAGCTGCTTGGATATAATTTATCACAATAAAAAAAGTTAAAAAAATAATTTTCATTTTTATCCTAAGAATTTATAATGCAATAAATAGTATTTTAGCTTTTATAAGTTTAACAAAGCCTTTAGAAGGCTTTGTATAGAGTTAAAAAGCAGGGATAACAGAGCCTTTGTATTTTTCTATGATAAAATTTTTAATTTTATCGCTTGTTAAAATTTCCTTGATAACAAGACTTTTTTGACTTGTTTCTTCGCCTCTTCTTGCAGCTAAAACAATAGCATATAAACTATCTTTATCTTCTATAAAAATACCATCTTTTAAAGGGTTTAAACCTGCTCCAAGAGCATAGTTTGTGGTAATAACAGCCAAATCAGTATCATTTAGGGCCCTTGGAAGTTGTGCGGCTTTAAGCTCTATAAATTTAAGATTTTTTGGATTTTTACTTATGTCAATAGGGGTTTTAAGGGTGTTTTGACTTTTAAATTCTATTAAATTTGCTTTAGCTAGCAAATCAAGAGCTCTGCTTTCATTAGTAGCATCATTAGGTATAGCGATTTTAGCACCATTAGGAATGTCTTTTATATCTTTTATGGAGTTAGAATATATAGCCATAGGAACTAAAACAATAGCACCTAAAGAACTTAAATTTGTTCCTTTATGGGTATTGAAATCATCTAAAAAAGGTTTATGCTGATATAAATTTGCATCCAAATCTTTCTCATTTAAAGCGATATTAGGTATATTATAGTCATTAAATTCTTTAACTATTAACTTCCAACCTTTTTCTTGAAATAAGGGTTTGGAGAAATTTAAAATTTCGGCATAAGGTGTTGGTGTTGCACCTATGATTATGGTTTTATCTGCTCCAAAACTAAGACTAATTGTAAATAAAACACTTAAAAATATTTTTTTAATATTCATCTATACTCCTAAAAAGCTGGGATTAATATATCTTTATAATGTTCATTAATGATGGCTTTAAATTTATTGCTTCTTAAAATTTCATCAATTACTTTGGTTTTTTCGCTATTTTTATCTTCTGAGCGTACCACAACATAATTTACATAAGGGCTATTTTTATCTTCCCTAAAAATAGTATCTTTACTTGGATTTAGACCGGCTCCAAGTGCGAAATTAGAATTAATTATAGCAATATCAACATCATCTAAAGCCCTTGGAAGTTGTGCGGCTTTAAGTTCTATAAATTTAAGTTTTTTTGGATTTTTGTTTATGTCCAATGGAGTTTTTAGAGTATTTTTGTTAAGCTCTATTAATTTTGCTTTCTCTAAAAGCTCTAAAGCTCTGCTTTCATTGGTGGCATCATTAGGTATAGCAACTCTAGCACCTTCTTTAAGATTTTCTAAATTTTTGATTTTTTTACTATAAACTCCTACTGGAGCTATAAGTACAGGCGTTGTTGCAATTAAATTTGAACCTTTCTTTAGGTTGTATTCTTCTAAAAAAGGTTTGTGTTGATATAAATTTGCATCAAGTTCTTTTTCCTCTAGTGCACGATTGGGCAAAATATAGTCTGAAAATTCTACTATTTTAAGCTCATACCCTTTGTTTTTAAAATCATCTTTCATTAGTTCTAGTAAGCTACCAAAAGGATTTGGAGTGGCTCCTATAGTAATGTTTTGTGCAAATAGACTAGATAAATTTAGAATGCAAGCGAGTATAATAATTTTAAATAAATTCATAAAAACTCCTTTGTATTTAAGAAAAAAGTCCCTAGGTAAGGGACAAAATTAAAAAGCAGGTAAAACAGATCCGTTGTATTTTTCTATGATAAATTGTTTGATTTTATCACTTTGTAGAGCTTGGATTAAGGCTTTGATTTTTGGATCGTTTTCATGTCCCACTCTTACAACAAGAATGTTTGCATACGGGCTTTCTTTATCTTCGATAAATACGCTATCTTTTGCAGGATTTAGATTTGCAGAGAGAGCGTAGTTGGAATTAATTACAGCAAAATCAACATCATCTAAAGCCCTTGGAAGTTGTGCGGGCTTTAATTCTACAAATTTAATTTTTTTAGGATTGTCTATAATATCAAGAGGTGTTTTTAAAGCTTTATCTTTAAATTTTACCAAACCTTTTTTTGCAATAATATCTAAAGCTCTACTTTCATTGGTTGGATCATTTGGAATGGCGATTTTAACTCCTTCTTTAATATCATCTAGACTTTTATATTTCTTGGAGTAAACAGCCATAGGTTCTATGTGTATGGCAGCTACTTTGATAAGTTTAGTGCCTTTGTTTTTATTAAATTCTTCTAAATAAGGAGTATGTTGGAAAAAATTTGCATCGGCTTCTCCGTTATCAACAGCTAGATTAGGCAAAACATAATCTGTAAATTCTTTAATTTCAAGCTTATAGCCTTGTTTTTCTAAATCAGGTTTTACTTGTTCTAGGATTTCGGCATGAGGGACAGGGGTTGCTGCAACTGTGATGGTTTCTAATGCATTTGCATTAAGACTTAATGTTAAAATACTTGCTATAAATAAAGATTTGATTTTCATTTTTTTCCTTTTTAGTCATTTTGTGCTTGCTTTAATCTTAATAAATTCACTCTGACTATCAGGAAGAAGCATGTAAAAACTTGTTGATAGTCAGATTAGCGCATCTGATACATCATTTTAATTCCTTTAATTTTTTGTTTAAATTTTACTTAAAAAAACTTATATTTATCTTAAGAGGAGATATAATCTCCTTATTTTTTGAAACCTTTATAAAGCAAACTTCCTAAAAATAAGATAAAAACAATTACTTGCCAAAAGAAATTTTCATTATTGTTTATATTGATAACTATGTTAACTCCAAGTAAAATCAATAGAGTGGCAATGATATATGTAGTTTTACTATTTTTGGCCCAAGTATAAAATAAATTACCTAGAATTTGAACTAACTGAACTAATATAAGTAAAATAACTACAGTTTGAATCATAACTTCTTTGTTGAATCTTTCATAACCATAGCGAATAGCTACATCTCCTAATCCTCCACCACCGACAGTTCCAGCAAGAGCAGAAAAACCAATGGTAAAGATCAAAGTTAGGGTAATTCCGCTAATTATAGCAGGAAGGGCTTCACTAAAGATAACCTTGAAGATAATTTGAATATTGCTAGCACCATAACTTTTTGCTGCTTCTATAATTCCTTTGTCTATTTCTTTAAAAGCGCTTTCAAGCATCTTTGCCAAATAAGGAGCTATTCCGATAGCTAAAGGAACTATGGCAGCATTTGTACCTATGCTTGTGCCTACTATGATTTTAGAAAGTGGCAAAAGAACAACTATAAGAATTAAAAATGGAAAGGCGCGTAATATATTGGTAATAAAATCTAAAATACTATAAGCGATTTTATTTTCTTTAATTCCGTTTTTATCCCAAATAGCAAGTAAAATTCCAGGAATGATAGCCAATAAAAATCCAAATAGTACAGCCATTAAACTCATATAAATTGTTTCATTAAGCGCAGATTTTAAAATGTTTTCATAATTTTCATTGAAACTCGTGATAGAACTTAAACTCACTTCTTTAATATCCTGCCAAGAAAATTCATTAAAAAATTGAGAAATTCTACTAAAAAAAGCACTGAGAATAGAGATGTTTTCTTCATTCATGATGCCACCTCCCATAATACTCCACTTTTTTCTATGTAATCAAGAACCTTGTCTTTATCCTTTTCATTTATATTTATAACTAAATTTCCCAAGGCTTTTCCATTCAGTTTTTCTATTTTACCCCAAACTATGTTAAAATCTATATTTAGAGTTCTTGCCATATGAGTGATGACGCTATTTTGGGCAACTTCTTTTGGAAAGTAAAGTTTGATATTAAGTCCGTGCTCAGGCAAGAAGTCGCTTTCTCCTAAAAATTCTTTCATTTTGGCATTAGGCCTTAAAAAAAGCTCATCAATTGCTCCGCTTCCTATGATTTGTCCATGTTCAAGTAATAAAGCTTTTTGAGCTATGTCTTTTACCACATCCATTTCGTGAGTTACTAAAACAACAGTAATCCCAAATTCAGCATTGATTTTAGATATAAGCTCTAAAATATTTTTTGTAGTGTTTGGATCAAGAGCCGAAGTAGCTTCATCACTAAGTAAAATTTTTGGGTTTAAAGCTAAGGCTCTAGCAATAGCAACGCGTTGTTTTTGTCCCCCGCTCAGTTCTCTTGGATAGGATTTATTTTTATGATCAAGCCCTACGATTTCAAGCAAAGAATTGACTTTTTGGACAATTTCTTTTTCACTCATGTATTCTTTATTAAAAAGCTTGGCATGAAATTTACACTGAGTATAGTGTGTTCTTAAAGGCATAGCAACATTTTCAAATACATTTTTGCGTTCCATTAGGGCAAAATTTTGAAAGATCATCCCTATATCTTTTCTAAGTACTCTTAGCTCTTTTGATTTTTTTTGACTTAAATCTTTAATTTCTTGATCAAAGACTTTTAAGCTTCCTTCTTGATAATTCTCAAGTCCATTGATACATCTTAAAAGAGTGGATTTTCCAGCTCCACTATGACCTACTATGGCGTAAATTTCACCCTTTTTAATCTCCAAAGAAACATCGTTTATCACGAGTTCTTTGCCATAATATTTTTTTAAATTTTTTATTTTGATCAAATTTTCAACCTCTTAGATTTTGAAGTTCAACTGATATTTTTTCAAGTTGAATTTTTAAATTTTTTAGAGCTTCTTTATTTTGCTCCACCACCTCTTTAGGTGCGTTAGCAATGAATTTTTCATTTGAAAGCATGGAGTTAAGCTTGAAGCTTTCTTTTTCAAGTTTATTTTTTTGATTTTCAAGTCTTGTTAAAATACCACTTAAATCAATATTTTCAAGCGCAATAAAAATTTCTAAATTCTCGCTAACATCACATATTGCCTTTGGTAATTTTTCTTCACTAAATTCTATTTGCTCGCACTTTGCGAGCATCATGATAAAATTCATATAAGCTTTGATTTCATCTTTGATTTTTTTATCGTTAAATTTGATATAAGCTTTTTCTATTTTAGAATTTCCAAGATCGATTAAACTTTTAGCACGGCGGATACCAACTATGCTTTCTATGAGCAAAGAAAAGATTTTTTCTATATTTTTATCTTGTTCTTTAAAATTTGGATATTTGCTTATCATAATAGAAGGGCTTGTTTTAAGTTCTGTATCGCTTAGTTTATGATACAAATATTCACTGATAAAAGGCATAAAAGGATTTAAGAGTTTTAAAGCTTCTTTGAAAATACTGCCAAGTTCTTTAACGCTCGATTTTTCTGCTTTGCTAAGCTCTATACCCCAATCGCAAAAATCATCCCAAAAGAATTTATATAGAGTATTGGCTGCATCATTAAAGCGATAATTGTCTAAATTTTCTCTTACATCTTTAACACAAGTTTGAAATTTGGTATAGATATATTTTGCTAATTCTGAATGAAGTGTGATATTTTCCAAATCTTCAAATTTGCTTTCATTTAAAAGCAGATAATTTGTAGCATTATAAATTTTATTTGTAAAATTCCTAACTTGCAAAAGTTTATCATTGCTAAGTTTAATATCGCGTCCTTGTATAGCAAGAAGCGCTAAAGTAAAGCGTAAAATATCAGCACTATATTCTTTAATGCTTTCATTTGGGTCAATAACATTTCCAAGGCTTTTGCTCATTTTTCTACCTTGCTCGTCTTTTACAAGAGCGTGTAAATAAATATCTTTAAAAGGAAGTTGATGTAAGGCATTAGTGCTTTGAAACATCATTCTAGCCACCCAGAAAAATAAAATATCAAAACCTGTAATGAGTAAAGAATTAGGGTAAAAATCTTTTAAATCCTTTTCAGACCAAATTTTATCTTTACCCCAATTTTCATTTCCCCAGCCTAGAGTACTCATAGCCCAAAGCCCCGAAGAAAACCAAGTATCAAGCACATCTTCATCTTGTTTGAAATTTTGACTTTGGCATTTTGGGCAAGCTTTAGGCGTATGTTGGCTTGCCCATTCATGGGAGCATTCACAATAATATACAGGAATTTGATGTCCCCACCAAAGTTGTCTTGAAATACACCAATCTCTTAAATCTTTCATCCAGGCATTAAAGCTATTTATCCAGTGATTTGGATAAAATTTGCTTTCGCCAAGTGCGACTTTTTCTATACTTTCTTGAGCGATTTCTTTTTTTACAAACCATTGCTTGGAGATATAAGGTTCAACTACATTGTTGCAACGATAACAATATCCTACCTGATTGTTATGTTCTTCTATTTTTTCTATAAAGCCAAGACTTTCAAGTTTGGCTACGATTTTTTCTCTTGCTTCTAAGCGTTCTAAACCTTGAAACTCTAAACAATGTTCGTTTAAAATTCCTTTTTCATCAAAAACACTTATAAATTCTAAATTATGTCTAAGTCCTACTTCATAGTCATTCATGTCATGAGCGGGAGTAACTTTTACAACCCCTGTTCCAAATTCTTTTTCTACATGTTCATCAGCTATGATTTTAATGGCTTTTTTACTTATAGGCAAAATCACTTCTTTGCCCACAAATTTAGTATAGCGTTCATCATCAGGATGCACCATAACTGCAGTATCGCCAAAAAAAGTTTCAGGACGCGTTGTGGCTACTACTAAAAATTCATCGCTATCTTTTAAAAAGTATTTAATATGATAGAGTTTTCCTTTGTTTTCTTTGTATTCAACTTCTATATCACTTAAAGCACCATCGTGAGTACACCAATTTATCATGTAGTTTCCACGTACAATAAGTCTTTTATCGTAAAGTTCTACAAAGGCTTTTTTCACTGCATTGGCTAAACCTTCATCCATAGTAAAACGCAAACGACTCCATGCAGGAGTGATGCCTAGTGTTCTCATTTGGTCTAAAATTTTTCCACCGCTTTGCTCTTTCCACTCCCAGACTTTTTCTATAAATTTTTCTCTACCTAGTTCTTCTTTTTTAATGCCTTGAGCAAGGAGTTGTTTTTCTACAACATTTTGAGTGGCAATACCTGCGTGATCAAGCCCTGGTTGATAAAGTACCTTATAACCGTCCATTCTTTTGTAACGCGTCATAATGTCTTGTAGAGTAAAAGTTAAAGCATGTCCTATGTGTAAAACTCCGGTGACATTAGGAGGAGGCATCATAATGCAGAAATTTTTATCTTTTTCTTGTATGGTTTTATTGCCATCGATTTCAAAATATCCGCGTTCTTCGCAAATTTGATAATACTCTTTTTCTAAATTTTTATCATACATTATTTGCCTTTATTGTTTTAGCTTATTTAATAGAGCTAATTTCTATAATTTCACAAAACGGGAAGAAATATTGTGCTGTATTAAGTCCAGTTTTCAAACTTTTGATATGTTTAGAAAAATCACTTCCTTTGCCATCTTTTTTAATTTGAAGTTTAAGTCTTTCTAAAATTTCTTCACGTGCTACATGTTCATTTAATTCTTTTGGATTGTTTAAATATGGGCTTAATCTATCTAGACTAATATATTTATAAGCTTTTTTCATATCTGAAAAGATAATTTCTTTGTTATAGATAGTTAATTTCATTTCCCCTTTTGGTAGCATTTTAACAAAAACACTTAGATAGTAATCTTTTGCATTATCTTGTATAACGCTTAGCATATCTTTTAACAGATTGATCCTGTATTGGCTTAAAAATTTTCCATCTAAAATATAAACTTTCATATTTTCTGTGCTAAGCTCAGGTTCTAAACGACTGTTTTTTCCTATGTTTAGATACTCTCTAGCGGTGTTTAGATATTTATTTTTGTTTGATTTGTTTGATTGAAGTTCTTTTTTTACAGCTCTTTCTCTTTCTAAGATCTTTTGTTGTTTACTGATTTCTTTTTTAAGAGCTTCTATTTTGGCTTGTTTATTTTCTTGTTTTAATTTTCCTTTATCCGTATCTAAAATTTGCTTATTTTCATTTGTATTAATATTATTACTTGTATTGGTGTCATTATTTAAGCTTTGATTGTTTTCGCTTATTGATGTATTAAATGTATCATTATTTAAGCTTTGATTTTCATCTAATAATGGGTTTGTTTCTTGCTTTTGGATGGTATTGTTATTAGTATTTACATTTGATGAACTATTGTTGGTTTGGATCGAGGGTGAATAGGGATTATCGTAGTTATTGGTATACGATTTTTGTTCGGTGTAAGTGTTGGTATTTAAGGTGTAATTCTTTGGTTTTGAATATTCAAAAAGATAATAATAGGTTCCACCTAATATTACAATAACAGCAATTAATATGCCAACAATAATAGAAAAAATTTTCAAATTCATTTGCTATCCCTTAAAAATAGAAAGTTAAATAATTTTAGCATTGTACTATAATCTAATATAAAGTAATTTTAAATTTTTATATTTTTAAGTAATTTTTTTTTATAATTTTAACTTTTATAAGGAAAATAATGCCACTTTCAAAATTAAATAATGAACAATATCTTGCCGCTACTGCTGATTTTGGACACAATCTTGTTATTGCAAGTGCAGGTACGGGAAAAACTTCTACTATTGTTGCAAGAATTTCTTATCTTTTAAGCAAGGGAGTGGCACCTCAAAAAATCATGCTTTTAACTTTCACAAACAAAGCTAGCAAAGAAATGATAGGGCGTTTAGGGAAATTTTTTGATAAAAATATTACCAGTAAAATACTTGCAGGAACTTTTCATAGTACGGCTTATACCTTACTTAGAAATGCGGATAAAAATATAGCCTTAAAGCAAGCAAGCGAGTTAAAAACTCTACTTAAAAGTGTCTATGAAAAAAGAACTTTTAGGCATTTAAGTGATATAAAACCTTATCAATCAAGTTATTTATATGATCTTTATTCTTTGTTTCAAAACAAAGCACACAATCAAGATTTTTATACTTGGTTTTGTCAAAACTATGAAGATCAAAGTATTTATGCTGAAATTTATGAAGATATTTTAAAAGAATATGATAATGAAAAAAAGCGTTTTAATTATGTGGATTTTAATGACTTGCTTATCAATCTAAAAGAGCTTTTAAAAGAAGAAAAATATGAATTTGATGAAATTTTAGTAGATGAATATCAAGACACAAACACTTTGCAAAGTTCCTTAATAGAGGCTTTTCATAGTAAAAGTTTGTTTTGCGTGGGGGATTATGATCAAAGTATTTATGCTTTTAATGGAGCGGATATTAATATCATAGGTGGGTTTAAAGATCGTTTTAAAGATGCAAAAATTTTTTCTTTAAATAAAAATTATCGTTCATCAAGAAGTATTTTAGCTTTGGCTAATAAAGTAATTTTAAATAACGAAAGATTATATCCAAAAGAACTTATTGTTACAAGAAATGATGAGTTTAAAGCCCCATCTTTGCTTACTTTTGAAGAATTATTTGATCAGTATCAAAATATAGCCAAAATGATACTTACAAGCGGAGTAAGTTTGGAAGAAATTGCCGTGATTTTTCGCAACAACTCAAGTGCTGATGGGGTTGAAGTAGCTTTAAGGGAGCAGGGCATTGCAAGTGTGAGAAAAGGAAGTGGAAGTTTTTTTGAAAGTTTGGAAGTTAAAGCTTTTAGTGCTATGCTTGCACTTGTGGTAAACCCTAAAGATATTATGGCTTTTATTCATTTGGTTCAATATACCAAAGGTGTGGGTGGAGTTTTAGCAAAAGAAATTTTTGACGCACTTTTAAAATTAGGGCATGGAAATTTAATAAAAGGTTTTTTAGATCCTGATAAAAATGTAAATTTGCAAAATCATCAAAAAAGAAATTATCAACTTGGGCTTTTTGCGGATTTAGAAGAATTAGCCAGCGAAACTCGTTTTAAATTTGAGAGTGAATTTGATGCACATCCTATTTTAAAACTTTCAAAAATCAATGATTTATGTGCTAGAAATTTAGAAAAAATTTATATTTTTTTAAAAAAAGCTATGGAAATAAAACATTCTTTGACTTTGGTAAATTTAATTTGTGAAAATTCTTTTTATAGAGAAATTTGTGAAGAACTTGCAATCAAAAGAGCAACAAATAAAGCAGGACAGGTGGATTTATTAAGAAAGAGTGAAAATTTAGAAAAAATAGAAACAAAATTCAATGTCTTAAAAGAGCTTACAAAAAATTATAGCGATATTTATAAGTATTATAATTTTCTAACTTTAGGTGCAAGCGAAATGAGTAGTGGCAAAGGAGTTAATTTGCTTAGTGTGCATGCAAGTAAGGGCTTGGAATTTGATCTTGTTTTTGTGATTGATCTTGCACAAGGTCGCTTTCCTAATCAAAAGCTTATGGGAATGGGTGGAAGCTTAGAAGAAGAAAGAAGACTTTTTTATGTTGCAGTAACTAGGGCAAAAAATATACTTTATTTAAGCTATGCTAAATATGATAAAAATAAAAAAACTTCTTTTGCTCCTTCTCGTTTTCTTATAGAAGCAGGGCTTTGCAAGGGAGAGTTAACTATAGATTGATAAAATTTCCTTTATATTATTATAAAGAAAGGTTTATTTTATGAAAAAAATATTAATTTTAAGTTTAGCAGCAGCAAGTTTTATAAATGCTGAAATTTTAGTTTATGGTCCAGGTGGTCCTGCTCCTGTGCTAAAAGAGCTTGCTTTAAAATTTGAAGAAAAAACAAAAGAAAAGGTGATTGTAACCGCAGGTCCAACTTCAGCTTGGATAGATAAAGCAAAAGAAAATGCAGATTTGATTTTTTCAGGCAATACTTCAATGATGGATGATTTTGCTAAAAAAATTCCAAGTTTAAGTTTGGAAAATTTAAGCGTTTTAAATGTGCGTCCATCAGGTATTATCGTGCGTCCAAATAATCCAAAAAATATTAAAAATTTTGAAGACATTTTAAAAGATGGCGTAAATGTTATGGTGGTTGATGGCGCAGGACAAGTTGGACTTTATGAAGATATGGCTTTAAAAAGTGCAAAAAGAGAAAATTTGGTAAAATTACGTAAAAATATAAAAATTTATGCTAAAAATTCCAAAGCTGCCGTAGATGAGTGGAATAACAATCCAAATATTGATGCTTTAATCATTTGGTCTCATTGGGCAAAGGCTTTAGGCGATGATAAAGCTTTATTTATCAAAGATAAAAAAGTAGTGATTTATCGTGCAGCTGAAATTGCTCCTACAAAAAAAGGTTTAGAAAATAAAAAAGCTTTAGAATTTGTCAATTTCATTAAGAGCAAGGAAGCTCAAAAAGTGTGGAAAAAATATACTTGGAAAGAAGTAAAATAATTTTGAGTGAAATTAAAAATAATTAATATTTATAGGATATAATTACTCCTAAAACATTAATTGCAATAATGTTTAAAATATCAAAAAAGGAAATTAAATGAGTACAGTAAATTTTAAAGGAAATCCTGTAAAACTTAAAGGAAATTCAGTAGAAGTTGGAGCAGATGCTCCTAAGGTAAATCTTAAAGCTAAAGATTTAAGCGTGATTGAAATCGGTGCAGTAGGCAAAACTCAAATCATTTTAAGTGTTCCAAGCTTAGATACACCAGTTTGTGCTACAGAGGCTAGAGAATTTAATAAAAAAGTAGCCAGTTACAATGGTGCTGAAGTAATTATAGTAAGTATGGACTTACCTTTTGCTATGGGAAGATTTTGCAGTACAGAAGGTATTGAAAATTTAAGTGTTGCAAGTGATTTTGTGGCAAAAGAATTTGGTGAAAAATATGGTGTTTTGATAAATGAAGGTGCTTTAGAGGGGCTTTTAGCTCGTGCCGTATTTGTGATTAAAGAGGGTAAAGTGGCATATAAAGAACTTGTAAATGAAATCACAGAAATGCCAGATATTGCAAAACTTGATGCATTTTTTGGTGGTTCTAGCTGCTGCGGTGGTTGTGGTTGCCATTAATTTTGATTAAGCCCATTCTTAGGGCTTAATTTTTACATCTTCATTTTTTTATTATTTTAAGTTGATTATATTTTAATTGTTAAGTTGATTATTTTTAATATTTATTTTGTGTAAGAATAATATAAAAAGGACAATAAAACTCCTATAAAATAGAGCTTTAAAATTATTATTTTTATTAAAATTTCAAGAGATTTTTATACTCTATTTTTTATAATAAGATGATTTTTTTATTTTGGAGGAATAAGGATGAATAGAAGGGATTTTATTAAAAATACCGCTATTGCAAGTGCTGCTAGTGTTGCAGGACTTAGTGTTCCAAGCTCTATGCTTGGTGCGCAAGAAGAAGAGTGGAAATGGGATAAAGCTGTTTGTAGATTTTGTGGAACTGGCTGTGGGATTATGATAGCTAGAAAAGATGGCAAAATCGTAGCAACAAAAGGTGATCCTGCAGCACCCGTAAATCGCGGACTTAATTGTATCAAAGGTTATTTTAATGCTAAGATCATGTATGGTGAAGATCGCCTTGTTATGCCCTTGCTTCGTATGAATGAAAAAGGCGAATTTGACAAAAAAGGCAAATTTCAACAAGTTTCTTGGCAAAGAGCCTTTGACGAAATGGAAAAACAATTTAAAAAAGCCTACAATGAACTCGGCGTTACAGGTATAGGGATTTTTGGTAGCGGGCAATACACTATCCAAGAAGGTTATGCTGCTTTAAAGCTTGCAAAAGCGGGCTTTAGAACAAATAATATCGATCCAAATGCAAGACATTGTATGGCCTCTGCAGTGGTTGGTTTTATGCAAACTTTTGGTGTAGATGAGCCATCAGGCTGTTATGATGATATAGAGCTTACAGATACTATTATCACTTGGGGAGCTAATATGGCTGAAATGCACCCAATCCTTTGGTCAAGAGTAAGTGATAGAAAACTAAGCAATCTTGATAAGGTTAAAGTTGTTAATCTAAGCACTTTTTCTAACCGTACTTCAAATATTGCTGATATTGAAATTATTTTTAAACCAAATACAGATTTGGCTATTTGGAACTACATAGCAAGAGAGATTGTTTATAATCATCCAGAGGCTATGGATATGAAATTTATCAAAGATCACTGCGTATTTGCAACTGGTTATGCTGATATTGGTTATGGTATGAGAAATAATCCAAATCATCCAAAATTTAAAGAAAGTGAAAAAGATACGGTTGAAAAAGAAAATGTAATCACTTTAGACGATGAAGAGGCTACTTCTTTATCTTATCTTGGCGTTAAAGCGGGTGATAAATTTGAAATGAAACATCAAGGTGTGGCTGATAAAAACTGGGAAATTTCTTTTGACGAATTTAAAAAAGGTTTAGCCCCTTATACTTTAGAATACACTGCAAAAGTAGCCAAAGGTGATGATAATGAGTCTTTGGAAGATTTTAAGAAAAAACTTCAAGAATTAGCTAATCTTTACATAGAGAAAAATCGCAAAGTCGTAAGTTTTTGGACTATGGGCTTTAATCAACACACAAGAGGTTCTTGGGTAAATGAACAAGCTTATATGGTACATTTTTTGCTAGGAAAGCAAGCTAAACCAGGTAGTGGAGCCTTTTCTTTAACAGGACAGCCAAGTGCCTGTGGAACAGCTAGGGAAGTAGGAACTTTCTCACATCGTTTGCCTGCAGATATGGTTGTAGCCAATCCAAAACACAGAGAAATTTCTGAAAAAATTTGGAAAGTTCCTGCAAAGACTATCAACCCAAAACCAGGCTCTCCTTATCTTAATATCATGAGAGATTTAGAAGATGGAAAAATTAAATTTGCATGGGTGCAAGTGAATAATCCATGGCAAAACACTGCAAATGCAAATCACTGGATTGCAGCAGCAAGAGAAATGGATAATTTTATTGTTGTAAGCGATTGTTATCCTGGAATTTCAGCAAAAGTAGCTGATCTTATTTTACCAAGCGCTATGATTTATGAAAAATGGGGTGCTTATGGTAATGCTGAAAGAAGAACTCAACATTGGAAACAACAAGTCTTACCTGTAGGTGCTGCCATGAGTGATACTTGGCAAATTTTAGAATTTGCAAAACGCTTTAAGCTTAAAGAAGTTTGGAAAGAGCAAAAAGTGGATAATAAGCTTACCTTGCCAAGCGTTTTAGAAGAGGCAAAAGCTATGGGTTATAGCGAAGATGATACACTTTTTGATGTGCTATTTGCCAATAAAGAAGCAAAAAGCTTTAATCCAAACGATGCCATCGCAAAAGGCTTTGATAATACCGATGTTAAAGGTGATGAGAGAAAAATTCAAGGCAGTGATGGAAAAGAATTTACAGGCTATGGCTTTTTCGTTCAAAAATATCTTTGGGAAGAATATCGTAAATTTGGCTTAGGACACGGACATGATTTAGCGGATTTTGATACCTATCATAAAGTAAGAGGTTTAAGATGGCCTGTGGTTAATGGCAAGGAAACACAGTGGAGATTTAATACTAAATTTGATTATTATGCTAAAAAAGCGGCTCCAAATTCAGATTTTGCTTTTTATGGTGATTTTAACAAAATGCTTACAAATGGGGATTTAATAGCTCCTAAAGATGAAAAAGAGCACAGTATTAAAAATAAGGCTAAAATTTTCTTTAGGCCATTTATGAAAGCACCTGAAAGACCAAGTAAAGAGTATCCATTCTGGCTTGCAACAGGAAGGGTTTTAGAGCATTGGCATAGTGGAACTATGACTATGCGTGTGCCTGAGCTTTATCGCGCTGTGCCTGAAGCACTTTGTTATATGAGTGAGAAAGATGGAGAGAAATTAGGCTTAAATCAAGGTGATTTGGTTTGGGTGGAATCTCGTCGCGGTAAAGTAAAAGCAAGAGTAGATATGCGCGGAAGAAACAAACCGCCTGTAGGACTTGTGTATGTGCCGTGGTTTGATGAGAATGTATATATCAATAAAGTTACTTTGGATGCGACTTGTCCACTTTCAAAACAAACTGACTTTAAAAAATGCGCTGTAAAAATTTATAAGGCTTAATTTAGGATTTTGATTAAATGAAAGGTAGAAGAGAATTTTTTGTTAGTGCTTTTAAGGCTGCATGTTTATGTACAGGAGGTGGATTTTTGGCTAATTTGGCTTTAAAAGCCGATGATAATTATGCCTTGCGTCCTCCTGGGGCTGAAGATGAAGCTAGATTTTTAAGCAAATGTATTCGTTGTGGGCTTTGTGTAAAAGCCTGTCCTTATGATACTTTAAAGCTTGCTAGCTTGTTAGATAGTCCAAAAAATGGCACGCCTTTTTTTAAGGCAAGAGAAATTCCTTGCTATCTTTGTAAGGATATTCCTTGCATTAGAGAATGTCCAACTGATGCTTTAGATAAAAAGCATTTAGAGCAGGGTATAGAATCTTTGAAAATGGGTATTGCTATTGTTGATAGTGCTTCTTGTGTGGCACACTGGGGAATTCAATGCGATGCTTGTTATAGAGCTTGTCCTTTGATAGATAGGGCTTTAAAACTTGAGCTTAAACGCAATGAACGTACCGCCAAGCACGCTTTTTTACTACCTAGTGTGGATCATGAAGTGTGTGTAGGTTGCGGGCTTTGTGAACTTGCTTGTATTACTGAAAAACCGGCCATTCGTGTTTTGCCAAGGGAGTATGTATTGGGAAAAGCAGGATCTCATTATGTAAAAGGCTGGGATGAAAAAGATGAAGGTCGTATAAAAAATGCAGATACTTCAAAACATTTTGATGCTAAAAAAGCAACCAATTATTTAAATGATGGAGAACTGTGATGAAGTATTTAATTGCTAGACGCATCGTTCAGCTTGGAATTTTAGCGCTTTTTAGTTTTAAAGCTACAGATTTTATCTTGCAGGGAAATTTAAGTTCTTCTAGACTTTTTAATACCATACCTTTAAGCGATCCTTTTGCGGTTTTGCAAATCATTCTAGCAAGCTGGAGTATAGATTTAGTGGCTTTAATAGGAGCTTTGATTATATTTTTTATCTATGGTTTGTTTTTAGGAAGGGTTTTTTGCTCTTGGGTTTGTCCTGTTAATTTAATCACAGATTTTGCTGCTTTTGTGCGAAATAAATTAACCCTTAGTAATAAATTTTTAATTTTGCCTAAAAATTTACGCTATTTTGTATTGGTCTTGGTTTTAGTCCTTTCTTTTGTATTTTCATTGCCTGTGTTTGAAAGTTTTTCTTATATAGGAATGATACATAGAGGGATTATTTTTGCTACAAGTTCTTGGATTTTTGTAGCCTTTATACTTTTTTGCATCGATACTTTTTTAAGCCCTAGGGCAATTTGTTCACATTTTTGTCCACTGGGAGCTTTTTATGCTTTTATTTCTCGTTTTGCTTTGCTTAAAATAAAGCATGATAGTGATAAATGCACTAAATGTTATGAATGTATCCGTATTTGTCCTGAAAAACAGGTTTTGTGGATGGTTGGAAAAGAAAGTACTAGCGTGAAATCAGGAGAGTGTATAAGGTGTGCAAGATGTATAGAAGTTTGTAATGATGATGCTTTGAATTTTAATATTTTTGATTTAAGGAATAAATAATGAAGAAGAAATTGGTTTTATTAGGAAGTGTTGCAGTGGTATTTTTTGCCGCTTGTGCAATGAATAGTGGGGTAAGTTCGGAACAAATTGGACTTAGAAAAGCAAGTTTAGAAAATGAAAATAAAGTAAATTTAGTGGAAGCAAATTTCACAACTTTACAACCTGGGGAATCTACTCGTTTTGAGCGTTCTTATGAAAATGCACCACCATTAATTCCGCATGCTATTGAAGATTTGTTACCTATAACTAAAGATAACAATATGTGCTTAAGCTGCCATGATAAGGCTATAGCAGCAGATGCTGGTGCAACTCCACTTCCTGCTAGTCATTATTATGATTTTAGACACAATAAAACCACAGGAGATGTGATTAGCGATAGTCGTTTTAATTGCACTCAGTGTCATGTTCCACAAAGTGATGCAAAACCTTTAGTGGGAAATAGCTTTAAACCTGAATTTAAAAATGAACAATTAAAAAGTCGTTCAAATTTAATTGATGTGATTAATGAGGGTGTAAAGTAAATAAATGAAAAAATTTCTTTTTATTTCGAGTCTTTTTTGTGTTTTGTCTTATGCTTATGAGCTGAAATTAAATGCCAATATAACAGCTTTAAAGCTTGATAAGCAAAACTTATATATAGGCACTGATAAAGGTGAAATTTTGCAATATAGCATTAAAGATAAAAGTTTAAAAGAACTTTTATCTTTGCCAAAGATTAAAAATTATTATGGTGATGATTTTGCTAAAATTTACAACATTGATATTTTTAAACATACACTTTTAATACTTAGCGAGGGTGATTTTGGTGCTAAAAATTTAAGTTTTTATAAGGAAAATTTACAAATCAAAAAGCTCGAAGAAAATAGCATAATAAAAGCATTTTTTATCAATGAAAGTACTTATCTTTTGATTTCTATCGGTTCTGAAATAGAATTGATTGATAAAAGTTTAAAAAATATAAAAAAATTTAATTTTTCCCATTCTAGTCTTAATGATGCAGTTTTAAATGAAGATAAGAGTAGACTAATTGCAGGTTTTGAGAGTGGCGAAGTAGAACTTTTTGATTTGAAAAATTGGAAGATGTTGAAAAACTATGATAAAATGCATAAAGATAATATCTATCAAGTAGATTTTAAAAATAATGTTATTTTAAGTTGTGGAACGGATAGGCGTATAGGAGTTGTAAAAAATGAAGAACAAAATTTTTTACAAAAAGATTTTTTGATATATACCTGTGCTTTAAGTCCTAATGGAGAATTGGCTGTTTATAGCGATAATGAAGCTGGAGTTAGTGAAGTTTTTAGCACAAGTGATTTTAAGCCTGTTAAAACTTTTAATAATGAAAATTTGATGAGTGAGTTTATTATTTTTTTAAACAATAAAGATTTTATCGTTTCAGGCTTTGGTGATAGTATAATGTTTAGGAGTATTGATGAATAATCTTTCCAGTGTTTTGATTTTAGCAAAAGAAGAATATATAAATGATTTAAAAAAGGCTATATCTGAAATTCCTTTTTGTTCTGTAGAACTTTGTGAAAATGAAAAGATTATAGTTGTGATTGAAAGTGAAAATTTAGAAGATGAATTAAACTCTTATAAAATGCTTGAGAAATTGCCAAATATTATCAGTATTAATATGGTTTTTTCTTATCAAGATTTAAATGATGATATCCAAAAAGCAATCAATAGTGGTGCAATAGAAACGATAGAAAAAAATGAAAATGCTGAGAATATTCGCTACTATGGTAGTGTATTTAATCAATTTTCTTAAAGTGTAAAGTATATGGTATTTTTAATCCCATTGCTTATTATAATTGGTGTTATTTTTGGAATTGATTATGTGTATTTTAAAAATCAAGATTTAAAAGTGCAAGTTAAAAAAGAACAAAAAGAATTAAATTCTAGCTTAGAGAAAGAAAAAAAAGAATATATAGAAAAATTGTTTAAAACAAAATAGACATTAAAAATCATCTTATTTTCTTAAAGATAAATTAAAAAGCTTTTTGCTAGAATTAAAGAAAAATTTTAGGAAACAGTGATGAAAAATACAGTCACTGAAGCTTCTATCTATGAGGCTCAAGGGTTAAAAGACGAAGCTTTAGAAATTTATAAAAATATCTTAAAAGAAGATCCAGATAACCAAAACGCTATCGATGCGGTTCGTCGTCTTAGTGGTTTTAGATCCAAGCATAAAGATTTAAACACTCAAATGTTGGATTTTTTTATTAATATGAAAAGCGATGAAGAAATTAATGAATTTAAAAGGTGGTTGATAAAAATATGAATTTGGAAGATTTAGCTAAAAAAACCATTAGCGAAGTTAGCTCTATCATGGAAGAGCAAAGAAGACAAAATGAAATTTTAAAAGAACAAGAATTAAATAGAAAAACTGAAATAAAAGATGAATTACCGCCTATGGAGTTTGTATGCGAAGAGCTTGATACTCCGCAAGACTTAGAAGATAAAATTTCTATGGCAAAATTTGAAGAAGAGCAAAAAATACAAAATAATATTGAAATTTCTACTCAGGAAAATGAAGAGTTTAAAAAAGAAGAGCCTTTTTTACAAAGTGAAATTTTAAATCCTAGTGTTATGACAGAGGTTCAAACGCTTAATGAGGATATTTTTTTAAAACATCTTAGAGAGAGAATTTTAGTTCTTTTTGAAGGTTTAAATAGTATAAAAAAAGATGATCTTGAAAATAGGTTAAACTTGACCATAAATTTTTTAGAGTTTTTGCTTGCAAATATCGAAGATAAGCTTAAAAAATAATCCTGATTTACAGTTTATTGCTGAGTTTTTAAAGCCTTATACCAAACGAGCGTATTTGGTTGGAGGCAGCGTTAGGGATTTGTTTTTAGGTTTAAAAATTTGCGACTATGATATAGAGCTTTATGATATAAAACCTAAAGATTTTGAAAAGATTATGCAAAAATTAGGTGCACAAGGCTTTGGAAGAAGTTTTTTTGTGTATAAGTTTAAAAATTATGATTTAGCTCTTGCTAGAACCGAAAACAAAATAAGCCATGGACATAAAGGTTTTGAAGTTCAAATTTGCAATGATGAAAAACTTGGCGCCAAAAGACGCGATTTTACCATAAATTCTATGATGATTAATCTTTTTAACGATGAGTTTTTAGATTTTTATGGAGGATTAAAAGATCTAGGAGTAGGCTTTTTAAGGCATATTGATAAACAAAGCTTTCAAGAGGATAGTTTAAGAGTGTTAAGAGCAGTAGTATTTGCTTCAAGGTTTAACTTTAAGATAGCTAGCGAAAGCTTGAAATTGATGCAAAGTATGGATATAACTGATCTTAGCAAAGATAGGATCAATGCGGAGCTTTATAAATTCTTTAAAAGCCCTAGACTTGATATTGGCTATAGATATTTGCAAGAACTTGACTTAGAAAAACAGATTTTCGGCTTTGAGAGTATTTTTAAGAGTTTGGAATTTCAAAATTTGCTCAGACAAAGTAGAGAATTTGTAAAAAGCGATGCTTTATTTTTGTATTTGTATTTGAATTTTTTTAATTTAGAAAAAGATATATTTTTTAAAAGAACTAAACTTAAAAAAGAATACCTAAAATACGCAAATCAAGCTTTTTATCTTGATGATATAAGTGATTTTGAGCTAGCAAAAATTGCTTTTGAAATGCCTTTGAAGGAATGGCTTGGACTTTGGAGTAAAAAGCGTATTGAGCAAGCTAAAAGATTAGGGCTTTATGAGAATAAGTTTGAAAGTAAAATTTTAGCAAAAGATTTCATAAATGCTGGATTTTGTGGTAAAATTCTTGGCCTAAAGCTTCAAGAAGCAAGAGAGAATGAATTAAAAGAATATATAAAAGGTTTAGCTAAATGATTTCTGTATTAAAAATTTGCACCAAAGATCAAAAAGGTTTAATCTATAGAATTTCTGATGTTATTTTTAAATATCATATCAATATAGTGAAAAACGATGAATTTGTAGGCGAAGGAATGTTTTTTTTTCGTGCTCTTTTAGAAGGTGAGTTTGATAAAGCAGCTTTTATAGGAACGCTTGAGGCTATGCTTGGACAAGAAGCCTTGATAGAGCTTTGCGAGAAGAGAAAAAAAGATATTGTTGTTTTTGCTACTAAAGAAAGTCATTGTTTGGGAGATTTGCTAATAAAGCATTATAGTAACGAACTTGAAGCAAATATCAAAGCTGTGATTTCAAATCACAACTCTTTAAAGGATTTAGTTGAGAAATTTGAAATTCCTTATCATTTTATCAGCGCTGAAAATTTAGATCGTAAAGAGCAAGAAAATCAGATTTTAAAATGTCTTGAACAATATAAATTTGATTATTTGGTTTTAGCAAAATATATGCGAATTTTATCTCCTGATTTTGTTAGGCATTTTGAAGGCAAGATTATAAATATTCACCATTCTTTTTTACCTGCATTTATAGGAGCAAATCCTTATAAACAAGCCTTTGAAAGAGGGGTTAAAATAATTGGAGCTACGGCACATTTTGTAAATAATAATCTTGATGAAGGTCCTATTATCACTCAAGCTGTTTCGCCTGTAAACCATGAATTTACTTGGCAAGATATGCAGCAAGCAGGTAGAAATATAGAAAAAGATGTTCTTTCAAAAGCACTTGATTTGGCTTTTGAAGATAGAATTTTTATATATAATAATAAAACTATAATATTTTAATGCGATAATTTTATTATAGTTTTATTTAAAGCATTAAAAAAATAATCAATATCCTCTTTTTCATGCGTATAATGCAAGCTTATTCTTAACCAGCCTGGTTTTGTTTTAAGTTTTTGATTGTCTTTTAAGCCTAGTAAATCATGACCATAAGGCCCAGCACAAGCACATCCAGCGCGTGTTTCTATGTGGTATTTTTTACTAAGTTCATAAGCGATATCAAAAGGAGAAATTCCTTTGATATTGAAAGCAAAAATAGGCAATCGGGTTTTTAAATTCTTTGCGTATAAAATTAAATTAGGTATAGTTTTTAGTTTTTTAAAAAAATAATCTTTTAGAATTTCTTCTTTTTTTTCTATATTTTTAATCCCTATAGAATCTTTGATTTTAAAAGCTAAGCTAGCACGAATGAGTTGTAAAATTCCAGGTGTTCCTCCTTCTTCTAAAGCTTCTTCATTGCAAAGGTAGCATTGTGAAGTGCGAGAAACATAGCCCACAGTTCCACCTGCTGCAAAGCTAGGCTTGTTTCCACAAAGATCTTTTTTGATGGCTAAAAGTCCAGAACCGCCAATGCCACCGATTAATTTATGAGAACTTATAAACAACGCATCATAGTATTGACAAGATATGTTTTTATAAGGAATGAAACTAGATGCATCAAAAGCAACTATCCCTTTAAATTTACGAACCATTTCAGAAATGCGTTTGTAATCACTTAATATCCCAGTAACATTTGAAGCTAAAGAAAAGCTAGCGATTATTTTTCTTTTTTTATTTTTTTGTAAAGTTTTTTCTAGAAAATCAAAATCAATTTCTCCATTTTTATCTAAGGGAATTCTAATACATTCGCACAAGCCTTCTCGAAATGAAAGTTCATTAGAATGATGCTCATAAGGCCCTACAATAACTAAAGGTAAAGTATTTTTATCAATTTGCGTAAAATATCTTTCTTTTACAAGAGGAGGAATGTAAATGCCGATCAATTCTTGAAATTTTTTAATAGCACTGCTTGATCCTGTTCCGCAAGCTATAAGGGCAAAATTTTCATCCAATGATAAACTTTTTTTTATATCTTTTCTTGCTTGTTCGTAAATTTGTTGAGTTTTAAAAGAATTTAAAGAGCTATCAGAATGTGTATTTGCATAGGTTGGGAGAATTTTTGAAATTTCTTTTTCTACACATTTTAGAGCTAAAGCACTTGCTGTGAAGTCAAAATGCAAAATACCTTTTTTTAAGATCAATTCTTTTTTTAAATCTGAAATTTGCAAATACAATCCTTATAAAAATTTGCTAAAATTATACTATAAAAATGCTTTATAAAAGGAAAAATATAAAATTTAAGAACTTTGTAGGTTTGCATAAGAATTTGTCTTTAAGTAAGCTTTTTGATTTTTATAGTGTGTTTGAAGGTTTTGAAAAATTAAACATTTTAAATTTTAAAGACGATGTATTTACAAATATAGAGCGAATGTTGCTTGATGATTATCTAAAAATTAAAAGTTATTTCGCCTTGGATGAAACAAGTTCTTATGCTCTTACTTTGCTAGCTAAAAACAATCGTAAGCGTTTTTCTATCAATAGAAAAATTCAGCATTTTAAAGCTTTATCTACACTTAAATATCTTTTAGAAACAGGTATAATAAAACTTGAGTATAGTAAGGAAGCTAAAAAAATAAAAGATAAAAGACAAAAAATCAAAAAAGAACTAAGATCTTATGTTGTCCAAGATAAGATTATATTTAGCAACCATTTTACTCGTTTCTTTTTTTATTTTTTAAAGCCCAATGAAAAGCTTATTTTGCAAAATCGTTATAAAGAAGTTTTAGAATGCATTAAGGAAAAATTTGAGCTTTATCAAAGTTTTTGTTTTGAACAACTTTCTAGAGAATTGCTTGAGAAAAAATTCAATATCAATGGAGTGCAAAGCTACTGGGATAAGAATTTAGAACTTGATCTTTATTATCAAGATGAAAATTTGTGTTTTGTCGGAGAAGTTAAATTTAAAAATAAAAAAATTTGTAAAAATATTTTAAATCTTTTAAAATCAAAAGCAAAGTCTTTAAATTTGGCTCCAAATTATTACGTTATAATCTCAAAAAATGGTTTTAGCAAGGAATTTGATAAAATATGCGAACAGAATTTGCTTTTACTTGATTTGAATGATTTTAAGATTTTATTAGAGGAATGATAAATGAATGAAAGTATTTTAAAAAGTTTAGACTCAAATGAAAAAGAAACCCTACAAAAAGGCTTAGAAAGTCTTATAGAACAAACTTATGTAATAGAAAATGAATACAAAACTTTAAATGAAAACTATAACTCCTTACGCGCAATGGTTGATGAGATTATAGAGGTGTTGCCTAGTGCGCTTTGGATTTTAGATAAAGAAAAAAATATTATTTTACAAAATCAAGAAGCCTTGAAAAATCCAAAATTACTTAGTATCATTAGTCTTGATAAAATTCGTGATGAGCTTGAATTTGAAGGTAGGTTTTATGCGGTAAAAATCATAGCGCATAATGAAAAAACTATAGTTTCAGCTACAGATATTAGCGATGAAAAACGCAATGAAAGGCTTGCAAGCATGGGTAGTGTAGCGGCTCATTTGGCACATGAGATAAGAAATCCTATTGGATCTATATCTTTACTTGCTTCAACCCTTTTTGCTCGTAGTGAGCTTAAAAATAAGCATATAGTTCTTGAGATCCAAAAGGCTATTGCTAGAGTGGAGCGTATCGTAAATTCAACTTTACTTTTTACTAAGGGTGTACACATCAATGCTTTAAATTTTAATCTTTTAGAGTTAAAAGAAGAGTGTGAAAGTGCCATTAACTCTTATAATTTCACTTCTCAAATAGACTTTGAAATATCTTTTTTGGATAAGCAGATTTGTGCTGATAAAGCTCTTCTTGGTTTGGTTTTGCAAAATTTGATTTATAATGCTATTGATGCGATAGAAGAAAGCGAATGTGAAAAGCCTATGATTAAAATTTTAGCAAGTTATGATAATGAAAAAATATGCATCAGAGTGTATGATAATGGTTGTGAAATAAAAGATGAGAAATTGGTTTTTGAAGCTTTTAAAACAACAAAACTTAAAGGCAATGGACTTGGCTTGTCTCTTTCTAAAGAAATCATAAACGCTCATAAGGGAGAGTTAAGTTTTCAAAGTGATCCTAAGAATTTTTATCTTACCTTACCTTTGGCGTGATAAATATTTTCTTTTCACCCCAAAACGGAACAGATTTTGCTTATATTATTTTAATATATTTAGGTTGAAGGCAGAAAAATCTAAATTAAGGAATTAATATGAGTATCTTTAGTATCAATGATAACTCAAACTATGGTTCTATACTTTCACAAGCAAAAGCTAATAAAGAAAGTAAAGAAAATTCTAAAATAAGTTTTGCTAATGCTTTTTTAAAACAAAATGCTAGTAAATTAAATGAAATTCAAAGTGCAAATTCACAAACTCTAGCAAGAAGTGAAGTATTAAATTCTACTAATACAACAAATACTAGCAATAATACTAATTTTAGTATAAGTAGTAAAACAAGTTCTCCTAATTATGATATATCTAGTGAATTTAAAAACTCTATTTATACTCTAAAATATAAACAAGTAGATATAAGTAATACTTCTACTAATACAGCCTATGGTTATAGTGTAGATAAAGATGGCTATATGGGAAGTGATTTTAACAAAGCTGCAGGACTTCCTGAAGATTTTAAGATACATAAATCTACTTTGGATGAGATA
>NZ_NXBA01000060.1:0-595 GCF_002383835.1 Campylobacter sp. 107 | reverse complement strand
TTTCCGCAAGAACTTCGAGCTAAAATACTAGCTTATGCTAAAGAGCATAATATAAAAGAGTAAACCACAAAAGAAAGGAAAAACAATGCAAAAAATACTTCAAATCGATTTAGAAAAAAGAAAAGCTTTAGAGAATTTAAAAAATTTAAGTTTATTGGGTTTTGGTGGAGTTATGTTATTTAATCTAAATAAAGATGATTTGATTAAAGATAATGATATTTTTTCTATGCATAACATTAATCATTTTTTACAACTTAGTTTAGATCAATTTTACATACCTAATGCTTTTTTAAATATTTTAGAATTTTTACATATTAAAAAACATATTGATATAAAAGAATCTTTTCATATCAATATCTTAATCAATAGTGATACACTTTATAAAAATCCTTTATTGCAATATAATATAAATAGAACAATTTCTAAAGATGAAAATATCATTTATGCTTTAAAAAATACTTCTAGTATAAATCAAGCTTTTAAAAACTTAAAAGAATTACAAGAAATATTATCAAAAGAAAATATATTTTTAAATTTTATAGACTTAAACAGCAAAGAAAGTCTTTTAAGTTTTTATAATCAAATAATAAGCAAT
>NZ_NXBA01000059.1:0-505 GCF_002383835.1 Campylobacter sp. 107 | reverse complement strand
TTAGTGATTAAGTCTAATTTAGCTTCTTGTGTTTTAATGTTTTTGCTCATTTGTTATTCCAAAAATCTAAATCTCAAATTATCTTTCTAATTTTTTATCTAACATCTTCACAATACAGTCTTTTATGATATCTAAAATATAATCCAGCACCCTCATCACCTCCCAAAAATATACCATAATCATTATAAATATAAGATAAATGTGTTGAATAATGAATACCATCATAATAATCTTCAAATGTAACTTCTGTTAAAGTAAATTTATTTTTTTGCAACACATTAATGCTTTCTGATTTTTTAAAATCAAAATATATTTTTTTATTTATTTTTTGATTAAAAAAGAATTCTCCTTTTTCATCGTGCATTGTATTTCCTTTTTCTCTATTGCTGAATATTTCCCAATAAGCTTTATTGTAAATTATTACTTTATTATCTATATCTTTACACAAGCTCTTAAACTCATAATACTGCGGATCCATATATTTATAAGAACATCCTCCTACTAA
>NZ_NXBA01000058.1:0-517 GCF_002383835.1 Campylobacter sp. 107 | reverse complement strand
ACTCCTTATGGTTTGGATTTTAGACTTTATAGTAAAGATTTTATCACTAAGCTTGATTTTAAAGATAAAGCTTATAATGTGCTTTATAATACAGGAGTTTAAATGGGAGAAGATATTACATTTTCTATTTTTTGGGGTTTGGTAGGATTTATTTTTAGGCTTGTTACTATTGATACAATACTTTATATTACAGCCTTAAGCGTTCTTATTGCCTTTTCTATTATAAATTATTGGATTAAGATTAACATAAAAGAATTTTTAAAATCTTATTTTTCAATATATTTTATTATCTTTTTTACAGCTATTATTATCATATTTTATCTTAGCTATGATCTTGAAACTTCTAGGGATCTTACATTACTTAGCTCTCTAGAAGCTAAAGAATTGTCACCGCAAGAATATATAGTATATAAGTGTTCTAAATTTTTAATCTTTATAAATTTTATTTTTTTTGCAATCACATTTATTATACTTCCTTGTTTATTACAAGCTTATTTTTTTAAATGTTATAGCACAG
>NZ_NXBA01000057.1:0-548 GCF_002383835.1 Campylobacter sp. 107 | reverse complement strand
TAAAGACTATCAAAAATTCACTCCTTATGGTTTGGACTTTAAACTTTATAGTAAAGATTTTATCACTAAACTTGATTTTAAAGATGAAGCTTATAATGTGCTTTATAATACAGGAGTTTAAATGGGAGAAGATATTATACTTTCTATTTTTTGGGGTTTATTTGGATTTATTCTTGCTTTTACTAATATAAAATTTTATCTTACAACTTTAAGTGTTCTTGTTGTCTTTTCTATTTTAAATTATTGGATTAAAATTAACATAAAAGAATTTGTAAAATCTTATTTTTTAATATCTTTTATTATCTTTTTTATGGCTATTGTTATCATATTTTATCTTACTTATGATCTTGAATTTTATAAATCGCTTGTATTACTTGATCCTCCAGAAATTGAAAAATTATCACCGCAAGAATATAGAGTGCGTAATTATTTTAAATTTTTAACCTTTGCAACTATGTTTTTTTTAGTAATCACATTTATCATATTTCCTTGTTTATTACAAGCTTATTTTTTTAAATGTTATAGCACAGGAGAAAAACACAAAAAAT
>NZ_NXBA01000056.1:0-17792 GCF_002383835.1 Campylobacter sp. 107 | reverse complement strand
CAAAACCATAAAAATATAATACAGGATAAAGTAGATATTTATCATTATAAGTGTTTAGCATAGAGTTTAATTCATCAATAACATTTTCATAAAGAAAAGTATTATCACTTGTATCTTTTAAATTGATATCTAGATTATCTTTACCTAAGATAAGTTCAAATTTACTTGATTTAATTTCTTTTAAACTTTCTTTTAAAAGAATATTGCTTAAAGCCTCAATGTTTTTGTTAAAAAGTTCTTTTTGAGTAGGGGTGAAGGTCATCATAAGCCCCATCCATCATCTACCACTAAGGTTTGCCCTGTGATAAATCTACTCTCATCACTAAGCAAAAATACCAAGGTTCCGCACACATCATCAGCATCTAACATACCCTTGCTTGCACAACATTTTCTATAAGCTTTTAAAAAAAGTTCATTTTGATTATCCAAAATTCCTCCACTTGCTAGGGTATTAACGCGTATGTTTTGATTAAAAAGCTCTTTAGCTAGCCAAGAGCTCATGTGATTAATCCCTGCTTTTATCACACTGTATTCTAAAGAGCTTTGCATGGAAGTGCCTTCATAGTTTTCAAATTTTGGCGCATAAACTCCCATGATGGAGCTAAGATTGATGATATTACCATAGCCTTGTTGTTTAAAAAATTTCACAAATTCTTGAGCGGCTAGCATAAAGCCTGCTAAATGTAAATTTAAACTTTCACAAATTTGTTCGTATTTGAGTTCATAATAAGGTGTTTTACCCCAATCTTTGCCAAAAGGATAGCTTGAGTTAACAAAAGCATCGATTTTGCCGTATCTTTCTTGACTTTTTTGAAGGGCGGTTTGTAAGCTTTCTTGTTTAGTGATATCAAGTTCTAAGCTTAAAAGTTTTGTTTTAAAATTTGTTTCTAAATTTTCTTGCAATTTATTTAAGCGTTCTTTGTTGATATCTGCGAGTATAGGGATACCTTTGCTAAGAAGTATTTTTTGACAAAGCGCTTTACCTATACGCCCACAAGCTCCTGCTACAAAGATGATTTTATTTTCAAGCATTAAAAATCCTTTGGCGATAAATTTTTTAAAGAGATTAAAAACTCTACGATTTTAAAATCAAGCTCGCTATCAATATCAAAAGCTGTGCTTTCATCCATTACAAAAAGCCCTGTGTTTTTGCCAAAAACACTATCATTTTCTAAAAGATAATCCCTTTTAAAGATATAAATACTAGCGTTCATATCATAGCATTTTGGGGCACTTTGGCGAGTGGTAAAATTTCCTTCTTTGGATTTTACTACCTTGTTATTTTGTATTTCTACGAGGTTAAAATAAGGATTGCGTCTAGCAGGAACTGCGGTGATGAGATTAGAATTATCATTTTCAACAAAACTTTCATAAGCTTTTTTTATATCAAGGCTTGAGCGAAGTGGGGCTGAAGCATCTAAGTCTATGAGAGTTTCAAAACGCGTTTTAAAATGCTCTTCACTTCTTAGTAAGGCATCGCGCATGACAGGAAGTTTTGCAGCCTGATCATTGGCAAGATGAGCTTCTCTTTTGAAAAAAACTTCAGCGCCATATTTTTGGGCTACACTTGCGATTTCATCACTATCAGTACTTATGACTATGTGTTTAAAAAGCTTTGAATTTTGAGCTTGTATGATGCTATAAGCTATCATTTCAAGTTCGTTAATCTTTCTAATATTTTTGTTTTTAACGCCTTTGCTACCACCCCTAGCACAAATGGTGCATAAAATTTCAGCCATTTTTTTTCCTTACTTCATCACAAATTTCAAGCACTTTTAAAGCTTGCTCAAGATCGCAAAGTTCTTTGTCTTTTTCAAAGACTGCTTGATGTAAATTTTGAAGGGTTTTTATCGTATCATTTTCAAAATTTAAGATTTTTTGACTTTGATTTTTGTGATAAATTTCGATTTTATTGTTTATCAAATCGGCTTTAAAGCTTTTTTCTAAAGTATGGATGATAATTTCTCTTTTGTTAAATTTAGAAAAATAGTCTAGTTCTATATGAATTTTAGCTTCTTGTGAATTTTTTAAAGCCAAAAAGGCAAAATCATCGCTTGTTATGTCAAGCTCTGAAATTTTAGCATTTTGGGAGTATATAAGCTCTAAGTCTTTAAAAAGAAAAAAGGCTAGATCGATTTCATGAGAAAGATCGAGTAAAACCCCACCACCTAGCTCTTTTTTAGCGCTATAGTTTTGCCTGTAGTCTAAAGCTCTCCAATGGGGCAAATAAGAATTACAAATCAAACTAGCAAAATAAATTTTTTCACCTTTTAAAAGCCTTTTTAAAGCAACAATCACAGGATGAAAACGCAGTAAATATGCTACATAAATGTGATTTTTTGAACTTGTGAAATTTTGGCTTTTTTCAAATAAAGGTTTTTCTACGAGTATGGTTTTATCTTTTACAAGCTCATCTAAAGTTTTTAAGGTGTGAAAATGCTCCGTAGTGATATTTGCGATGATAAAAAGATCAAATTCGTTTAAATCACATTCTTTCAAAGAGCGATAAATTGGAGTGTTTTTAAATTCTTCTTTTTTAGCACTTAAAGAAAGCAAACTTACTTCATGATTTAAATTTTTTAAGGCTAAAAAATGCTTTTTTCCTATGCTTCCAAAACCTATGATTAAGATTTTCATTTAAAATCCTCATTGGCTTTTAAAAACTCATCTGGCCTTCCAATGTCAATCCAATAATCGTTGATGATATAAGTATTTACTTTGCCTTTTTGCAATACAAGTTTGATGAGTTCTGGCATGTCTAAGTATTCATTTTTAGCAATTAAATTTAAAATTTCATTTTCAAGTACATAAATCCCCGCACTTACTAGGAATTTTTGGGTAGGTTTTTCTTCTATATTTTCTATAAAACCTTGTTTTTGGGTGATTACTCCATAAGGAATTTGTTGCTCAAACTCACGCACGCAAACGCTCATTAAAGCTTTTGATTTTTTATGCGCTTTTAAAAGATCATTAAAATCAAGCTCGGTTAAAATGTCTGCATTCATAACGATAAAACTTTCTTTAAATTCTTGTTTTATAAGGCTTAAAGCTCCTGCTGTACCTAGTTTTTTACGCTCTTTAATATAAGAAATTTTAACCCCAAATTTTTGCCCTTTTTGAAAATAATCTTCTATGATTTGTTTTTTATAATTCACACAAAAGATAAAATTTTCAAAATTTTGATTTTTAAGTCTTTGGACTATGCTTTCTAAAATGGGTTTTTTGCCTACTTTTAACATAGGTTTTGGAGTATCTTTAGTCAGCTCTTTTAATCGAGATCCTAAGCCTCCAGCCATGATGATAATGGAGTTTGGATTAGCTTTTAAAAGTGATGAGATAGATTTTATAGAAAGAATTTGCCCTTTTTCATCTAAAACAGGAAAGTCGTAAATATCGGTTTTAGCAGAAATTTTTAAAAGCTGTTCTTTGCTTGTGTTTTCTTTTATGGTGATGGGATTTTTAGTGTAAATATCCTTGATACTATCTTTTAAAGTTTTGCCACTAATTAAAGCTTTTCTGATGTTTGAATCGCTAATGACTCCTAAAAATTTATCCTTTTTATCGACTATAATGCCTAGTCTAACGCGTTCTTGCCCGACTATTTTTAAAGCTTCTTTTATGCTAGAATCAGGGGTGAGTTTGAGTTTGTTTATATCCATACTAAGCCTTATAAATCGATGAAATTTTTATGTAAAATTGTATCTAAATTTACATTTTTTAGGCAAGTTTTTATGAATTTATTGGGATTTTTATCATTATCATAAGGGTTTTTAAAATTTTTTAATTTTTGTTTAAATTCTTTGCTTTCTAATTTTTCAAAAGCTTGATCAAGATCGTTGATTTCGCAATCAATGATATTTTGAGTTCTTAAACGCCCTTTTTGTCTATCGCCTATATTAATGCAAGGAGTTTTAAAAAAAGGACTTTCACTAATACCACTTGAAGAATTGCCTATCATGGCCTTGGCTATTTTCATAAGACTTAGGTATTTTTGTGAGCCAAGATTATCAAAAAGTTTAGCCTTGTGTGAGTTTTTTTGGCAGTAATTTTGCAAAATTTCATTGATTAAAAGTCCATTTTCATCGGCATTTGCTTTAGTAAAAATCAAACTTGCGTTTTTAAGGGTGTCAAGTTTTTTAAGTAAGGTTTTAATTTCTTTTTGAGTATTTTTTACATTTAAGGTTAAAGGATGATAAGTGATTAAGTAAAGTTCTTTATCTAGTTTCATTTCTAAGGCTTTTTCTAAATCTTTTTTGCTTAAAAAATTCATATTTTTTATGATAGTAGAAGCTAAAGATCCTATATTAAAAACCCTTTTTTCTTCTTCTCCAAGTTGTAAAAGCCTTTTTTTATAAATTTCATGACTTACAAAATGTAAATGTGACATTTTTGAAATGCTGTGTCTTATACTATCATCAATAGCTCCTAAAGTAAGCTCCCCGCCACATAAATGCACTAAAGGTATGTGCATCAAAAGACACACACTTGCTACGCTAAGCATTTCATAACGATCGCCTAAAATGACTACCATGTCAGGCTTTAAGTCTTTAAAAGCATCGCTAAAAGTACTAAAAGCTAAACTCATACTTTTACAAAGGCTTATTTTATCATCGTTTGCAAGCAGGATAGGGATTTTTTTAGTTATTTTAAATTCTTTTTCTATTTCTTTATAAGTCAGTCCAAACTCAGGGCTTAAATGTGCCCCTGTAGCGATGATTTGAAGGCTTAGATCTTTATCGTTTTGAATTTCATGGCATAAATTTCTTAAAAGATACCATTCAGCCCTTGTTGCACTGACTATACAAATTTTTCTTTTACTCACAGATAAGCTCATCTTCTTTGTAGTTTTTTGTAGCAATTTTACCTAAAAACTCTTCATATCTCATAGCACTTATACCATTTGCTGGGCGTTTGGTAGTAAGATTTTCTTCGTTAAAAATTTCTCCTTTTTGGATATCTTTTTTAGCGACTAAACTTTTTCTTACTATGTTGATATTTTTTCTTTCGCTTTTGCTTGCTTTTTTTATGCCATCACCCATAGCCTTTTGTATTTGTCTTATTTGAGTACAAAGCGTTTTTAGTTCATGAGGTTCTAGGCTTGCTTTATGATCAGGCCCTGACATATTTTTGTCTAGAGTAAAATGCTTTTCTATCACACAAGCTCCCAAGGCAACCGCAGCTAGGGAAATGTGTATGCCTTGAGTGTGATCAGAATAACCCACATCAAGCTTAAAAGCGTCTTTTAAGCTTTGCATGGCTTTAAGATTGACTTCATCAAAAGGGGCAGGGTATTCTGTAGTGCAGTGTAAAAGAGTGATATTTTGGCGTTTAGCGCCATTTTTGCAAAGCACATTTAAAGCTTCTTCTATCTCGCCTAAATTTGCCATACCTGTTGAAAGTATGATTTTTTTATTAAGCTTTGCAATTTTTTTAAGATAGGGTAGATTGGTGATTTCTCCGCTTGGAATTTTAAAGATTTTTAAGCCTAACTCATTTAAAAGATCTACACTTTCAAGATCAAAAGGAGTAGAAAGAAAGGCAATATTGCATTTTTTTGCGTGTAGGATAAGCTCTTTATGAGCTTTAAGATTGAGTTCGAGTTTTTGTACCATTTGAAGTTGACTCTCATCACTAGCTGTGGTTTTAAGCTGATAGGGTGCTTTTTTAGCCTTTGTGCTGATACAGTTTTTGGCTTTAAAACTTTGAAATTTAACAAAATCAGCCCCTGAATCTGCTGCGATTTCTATTAACTTTTTAGCTAAATTTAAATCACCATTGTGATTGACTCCTGCTTCTGCGATGATGAGGGTTTTTTTCATAGTTTTGCCTTTATTTTGCCTTAAAATAAAGGCAAAATTTTATTTTTTAATACCTATATAAACATAATGGTGTGCTGATCCTTCAAAATGATAAAAATTAATAGGATCATAATCTCCTAGAAATAAAGTTTCAAAAGGTTGAAAAAGATTTTCTAGATCTTCGACTTTATCGATGAAATGTATAAAACTCGTTTCGTTTAGTCTACCTTTGATTTCAACTTTACTCAAGCCATTTTTTTCTTCTTTTTGGCTGTGGGAGAAATAATAATTTTTCTTGCTCATCATTGTAGCAAAAAGTATTCCACCTGTGTTTAAAAGTTCGTAAAATTCTAAAATATTTTGTTTAAGTTCTTTTAGAGGTATGTAGTAAAGAGTTTGATTTGCAAAGATAATATCCATATTTTCATCAAAAAGTCCTTTGATGCTAGAATTTGGTTCTATAATTTTACAATATCCCCCCCCCCTAATATTTTGCTCCCAAATTTCTTTTAAACTTGGAACTATATCTATTCCGAAGGTTTTAAACCCTTTGCTTTGAAAATACGCTGAATGTACACCATTGCCACAACCAAAATCAAGTAAATTTCCATTTATTTTATTTAGTTTGTATTTTAAAATTCTTTCATAAAACGTACTACATGACCATCTGGAAAAAGTAATCCGTATCCATTTTCATTATATTTCATTGTATAAGCTTCTAATGAGTTTTGCATTTTTTTCCTTTATATTTTTATTGTAATTTGTTTTTTAATTTAAATTCTCCAAAATCATTTTTATAAAATAAATCCATATTGTAATGTTTTTCTACTATTTTCCAAAATGTAGTTTTACTAATACCTATGAAATTACAAAAATCTTCAACGCATCTATTGTCAAGCTTATGATCTCTTTTTTGCACAAGTTCAATAGCTTCTTTTCTGCTTAAAAGTCCATAACGCACGAAACGAGCTGCGTAATCACTCGCACAAGCATGACCAAATTTAGGGTATTTCATCCAAGCATGTAGGATATAGCCTATACTATCAACTTGATCAAAATTTTCTGCACACATTGTTCTATACCATTCGCCTTCTAGATCGGTAAAACCACGACTTTTAGCAAAAATATAATTGCTATAAGAATTCCATTTTATAAAATAACTTAGATAAATAGGATTAAGTTTGTTGATATCATTTGCATTGGGATTAAAAAAGAGTTGTAGATTTTCTTCTTTGATTTCATCATCTATAAATTCATTTATATTTAAATCACTAGCTACGCCATTTAAAAATATTTCTTTGGCGCTAGGAGTTTCTTTGGCATCACTACCTCCATATTCATAACTAACATTTTCTCCATAAACCAATAAAGGTGTATTAAATTTTAAAGCCATAGCAAAAGGATAGCTGTAAATCAGTCTATCAATAAACCAAGTGGGTTTTCCATATTTTTCAAAGGTTTTTAGCATAACTTTTTTTTGAGTTTTGATATTAGGTTTTAAGCTAATGATATGACAACCAAAAGTTTCACTTAAATTTTTAAGATTTTTCTTACCTGCTTCAGTCATGGTGAAATTATCTTCAACGCTAAAAAGAATAGGATTCATTCCAAGTTTTTCTTTCATGATATGCACTTGAAAATGCGAATCTTTACCTCCACTTACGGCAATAGCGCAATCATATTCAAATTTTCCATTCATTCTGCGGTATTTATCGCATAAGACTTCAAGCTCTTTAAACCTTGCTTTATAATCAATATTTTCTTTATTTTTATGATTGATACAAGCTGAACAGATATTTTTACCTTTTTTATCTTTTGTAAATTTAATACCAGGTCTAGTATTTGGCATCACGCAGTGATCGCAATAAATCATTTCCACCCCTTCAATTTAATAAAAAGGCTAAATTATATAAAATATTAAATTAATATTTACTTATTTTATAAAATATCACTTATTTTTGTTTTATTTTTTCTATCTAAAATTCCTTTTTCTAAAGCCTTTTTAAAGATTTTTGGATGGTAAAAATTTTCATCATCTTCTTTTAAATTCTTACAAATTTTATCACAAAGTTCTATGCCTATAGTGTCGATAATATTTAACAAATTTCTTTTTTCATAAAGCAAATCATAAACTGTTTGACATTCTTTGAAATGATAATCGTATTTTTCTATAATTTTAAAAAATGATGAAATTTCATTGAACAAAAGTAAATTGGCTAAAGCTCCTCGATTGCCTTTACTGCGAATGATATGAAATCCTAATTTTTTAAGATCTTTCAATGGGGTAAATCGTTCTAAATTAGAACCACAAAGTTCTATTAATTTGATATAAATAGGATTGAAAAAATGTATAAAATCGCAGTATAAATCATCCATACCCAAAGAACTTGAATTCGAAAAAACTATATTATTATTGTCTCTAAGAATTTGTATGATTTCTTTTTTTTAAATTTAATCTTCATTCAAGCTTTCTATAGTCAAGCTTTTTTAAGATCTTCTATATGTTGGTAAATGTTTATTTTTTCGGCGTTAAAATTAGAAAAATCTATTTTTCTTTGTAGAAGTTTTATTTGCTTTTCAAATTCGTATATATTGAGCTTGCTTTTATTATAAACACCTATTTCATAGCCTAACAAATAAAATAACGCACTTATTTGCCTACCCATTAAACCAAAGCCTATGATATTAATTTCTTTCATTGTTTTTTCCTTGTTTTAATTATATTTTTATGAAAAATAAGTTGATTGGATATGTAGTTTTTGCTAATAATACTACTACCTGTGCTTACTATGCAGTTATCTTCTAAGTTTACGCAAGGCAACAGGTTAACTCTAGTAGCTAAAAACAATTTTTTCCTATGCTTGAATTTCCATTAAGTGTAGCATAAGGGCTTAAAATACTTCCTTCTCCTACCTTACAATCATGAGCTATGCTTGAATAAATATTACAAAGCACAAAATCTCCTATATTTGAATTAGCATTAATGGTTACAAAAGGACATACTATAACCACTTGTCCTATTTTAGCTTCTTTTGAAACAAAATATTGAGGATGTATAAAAGTGATAAAATTACATGATTTTTTTGAAAGTTTTACAAGGATTTTTTTTCTTAAATTGATTTGTCCTACACCTAAAGCAAAAGATGCTTTTTGAATCAACTTTTTATCGAAATTATCTTCATTGCCTAGATATTTTAAGTCAAAAAAATTATTTTCTTGTATATCAATATAGCCTATAATTTCGTCATTTGCATCTTTTAAATAAGAATAAAGCTCTCTAGCAAAGCCACCCGCTCCTATGATGATGACATTTTTCACGCGCTTGTCCTAAAAGAAGAAGTAAAAAAATCAATCCCCCCCCCCGCTACTCTCATATTTTTTCTTATTAAATTTTTTTAATGCTTTGAATTAAATTTTGCAACGCATCATTCCTTTTTATTTGCTATTCTAACGCTACTAGGTAAATTAATCAAGCGTTTTTCTAATTTTTTAGTGTTTATAAGCTCATTGCTTTGACAGTTTTGAAAAGCTTTTAAACTCGGTAAGCTTTTCCATACAGGACGGACGAAAATATTATTTTTCAAGCATTCTTCTAAAAAGATATTTCTTAAATTCTCATCCTTAAAAAGCAAGGTATTGAGCCAAAAATTGCTTTTTTCATTGCTTTTTTCATCGATAAATTTACATTTATCGTGATTTTTAAAAAAATCCTTGTAAATTTTAGCAAGTTCTCTTTTGTTTTCTAAAAAAAGTTCTAAATTTTCAAGTCCTGCAAGCAAGATTGCTGCGTTTATATTGCAAAGACGGTAATTATAAGCTATCCTATCATGATCGTATTCGTAAGGATGGGGGATTTTAGCTGTGGTGCTAAGGTGTCTTGCAAGTTTGGCTAAATTTTCATCATCGCTTAATATCGCCCCACCGCATCCACCTGTGATGATTTTATTGCCATTAAAGCTTAAAATTCCACACTTTCCAAAAGTGCCTAAGGCCTTGTTTTCATAGGTGCTTCCTAAGGCTTCTGCAGCATCTTCAATTAAAAGGATGTGGTATTTTTCACAAAGCTCTTTGATGGCTTTTATATGAGCGCTTAAACCAAAGGTGTGCATAATAACACAAGCTTTGATGAGTTTGTGTGTGGTTTTGTTATAGCTAAGATTATCTTTTTGATAAGTTTGATTTTCTAAAAAATACTCTAAAGCCTTAGGGCTTAAACTTAGAGTGTTTTCATCTATATCTAAAAAAACGGGTTTTGCACCTGTATAAGCTATAGCATTGGCCGTAGCGACAAAGCTTATGCTTTGAGTGATGACTTCGCAGTTTTCATCGATACCATTAGCTAGTAAAGCGATATGAAGGGCTGCTGTACCTGTATTTGTAGCGATGACAAAGCGTGTTTTGGTTTTTTCTTTTAAAGCTTCTTCAAAACGCGTTACAAATTCTCCTACGCTTGAAACAAAACCGCTATCGATACATTCTAAGAGATATTTTTTCTCATTGCCTATAAAGCAAGGCTCATGTAGGGCGATATTTTCTTTATTAAAAAGACTTTTTATAAAAGAAATTTCTTTTTCAAACATTATAAAGCTCACTTTTATAATTTTCTAAATTTTCTTTAAAATACTCTATGCTTTGTCTTAAACCTTCTTCTAGACTTATTTTGCTTTGCCAATTTGTAGCTTTTGTAAGCTTGTTTGCATCGCAACAAAGTCTAAAAACTTCGCTATTTTTAGGACGCAATCTTTGCTCATCTTGGATGATTTTTACTTTAGAATCTAAAATTTTTTGTATGAGATCAAGTACTTCTTGCATGGAGTATTCCACTCCTGAGCCTATATTATAAACTTCTCCAAAATGTTTTAAATTTAAAAGAGAGATAAAACCCTCGCAAGTATCTAGCACAAAATTTAAATCCCTTTTAGGGCTTAAATCTCCTAGTTTAATTTCTTTTGCTCCACTTAAAATTTGTGTGATGATGGTAGGTATGATAGCCCTTGCGCTTTGTCTTGGTCCATAGGTGTTAAAAGGGCGTGCAATATTGACATTTAAATTAAAAGAATTATAATAACTCAGTGCCATCATATCTGCAGCGATTTTGCTTGCAGAATAAGGGCTTTGAGGTTGTAAAGGGTGTTTTTCATCAATAGGTACATAAAAGGCTGTGCCATAAACTTCGCTTGTTGAGGTGTGGATAAAATGTGAAATCTCGTTTTTTTTAGCTGCTTCGAGCATATTTAAAGTGCCATTGACATTGGTATCCACATAGCTTTGTGGGGCTGTGTAGGAGTAGGGGATAGCGATTAAAGCGCCAAGATGAAAGATTGCATCTATATTTTTGGTGATTTTTTCGCAAAAAAAACTGTCTCTTAAATCTCCACTTATAACTTCCATGTCTTTTAAAAAAGGACTTTTTTCTAAATGTCCCCAAAAATTAAAAGAATTATACTGACTTAAAGCTCTGACTTTAAAACCTTTTTTGACCAAACTTTCACAAAGATGAGAACCTATAAAACCATCAGCACCTGTAACTAAAATATTTTTCATGTAAAATCTCCTTGTTTTAAAGCATCGCCAAATTCTATATCTTTGCTAGCTTTTTTTCCTAAAAGTTCTTGATAAAATTTAGGGTGTAGTCCAAAAGAAGGACGCACGGATTTTACATTTTCTTCGCTGAACATTTCACCTTTTTTGATATCCTTGCTTGCATATAAGCTTCTTGCAAAAACACGGTTTTTAAGAGCTTTTTCATCTAGATCTAACTTACCATCACCTAAAGCACTTTCAGCCTGTCTTACTGCATCTACCATAGCTTTAAATTCATCAAAATCAAGACTAAATTTACTGTCTTCGCTTTCTATGTTTTTGTCTAACATAAAATGCTTTTCTATCACTCTAGCTCCAAGTGCTACTGCCATAACAGGGGCTAAAAAACCAAAGCTATGATCACTTAGTCCCACTTCAACATTAAATTTTTCTTTTAAACTTACTATGCCTTTTAAATTCATATCTTCTATGGCAGTAGGATAAGCCGAAGTACATTTTAAAAAGATTAAATCAGGATTTTTTTCTTCTTTAAAAATTTCACAGATTTTAAAAAGTTCTTCTTCTGTAGCAATGCCCGTTGAAACGATAGTAGGTTTTTTTTCTTTGGCGATTAAACGCACGAAATTTTCATCATTAGCTTCAAAAGAAGCGATTTTATAGGCTATAGGATCAAAGCGTTTTAGAAATTCTAAATCTTCTTTGGCAAAAGGACTTGAAAAACAAAGTATGCCTTCATTTTGTGCGGTTTCAAAGATTTGAGAATGCCATTCATAAGGAGTTTTTGCGCTTTCGTAAAGCTCATAAAGTTTTCTTTTATCCCAAAGCCCACCCTTAATAATAAAATCTTCTTTGTTGCTATTTAGAGTCATGCTATCTGGAGTGTAAGTTTGAATTTTTATCGCATCAGCACCTGCTTCTTTGGCAGCTTTTATACTTTGAAGTGCCATCTCAAGACTTCCTGCGTGATTGGCGCTAAGTTCTGCTATGATAAAAACCTTTTTATCGGTGTTAAAATTTCCTATTTGCATACTTTTCTTTCTTTGGTAAATTTCCTGACTAAAATGATATATAATTATATTATATATTTCTTCAATTTATATATTTATATTATATAAATATTACAACTTTGTTATGATTTTGCTTGGTTTCATTCAAAAAATGCCATATGGATTTAAATTATAGAATTCATTCATTTTTGAATTTTTATATAATATAAATATATAAAATCATAAAATAAAATTTAATTATAACGATATATATTTAAGACTAATTAAAGGAAATTTATGAAATTTTGTAAAAAATGTGTGATGCCAGATACTAAGCCTGATTTACATTTTGATGAAGAAGGTGTTTGTGATGCTTGTCGTTCTCAAGAAGCTAAAAATCAAAATATTAATTGGCAAGAAAGAGAAAAAGAATTTTTTGAGCTTATAAAAAAATACAAAAAACATCCTGTTTATGATTGTGTTATCGGAGTAAGTGGCGGAAAAGATTCTACTTTTCAAGTGGTTAAAATGCTTGAACTTGGACTTAATCCTTTGTGTGTGTGTTTTGAGCCTAGCGTACCTACGAAAATAGGGCGCAAAAATTTAGACAATTTAAATCATCTTGGCGTGGATTTGATCCATATCAAGCGTGATCCAAAAGTTTATCAAAAACTTGCCCGTGAAGCTTTTATAAGAACAGGGGATAATGAGTGGCAAAACCATTTGGGAATTTTTACTTCTGTTCCACGCATAGCGGTAAATTTTGGAGTGCCTTTGATCATCTGGGGAGAAAGTCCGCAGATAGAGTATGGCGGTCCTGCGAGTAGTAAAAATAAGAATATTTTAGGCAGAGAGTGGCTTGAAGAATTTGGCGGGCTTTTAGGAAATCGTGCTTCTGATATGCTTGGGGTAAATGGTATCACTGAAAAAGATTTGTTTTTATATACTTATCCAAGTGATGAAGAACTTCAAAGAGTAGGGGTTACTGGGCTATTTTTAGGATATTATTTTAAATGGGATTATAAAAAAATTCTTGAAATTTCTAAAAAATATGGTTTTTTAACTCTAGATCATCCTGTTGAGACTACTTATGAAAATTTTGAAAATTTAGATTGTTATTCTAATCATGTGCATGATTATTTAAAATACTGCAAATACGGCTTTGGTAGAGCAACGGATAATGCTTGTTTGGATATTCGTTTAGGTTATATCAGCCGTGAAGAAGGGGTGCGTTTGGTACAAAAATACGATGGCAAGCCCCCTAAAAAGGCTATTAAAAAATACCTTGAATTCAGTGGTTTTAGCGAGGAAGAATTTCAAAAAATAGTAGATTCTTTTACCAATAAAAAAATTTTTAAACGTGATGAAAATGGTAAATTTATAAGAGATTATGATGGTTCTTTGGTAAGAAAAGACGAGTGTGTTTTAAAATGATAGCACTCATTGATTACAAGGCGGGAAATTTAAACTCTGTTGCTAAGGCTTTTGAAAAAATAGGAGCTATAAATTTCATAGCTAAAAATCCAAAAGATTTGCAAAAAGCAGATAAATTGCTTTTACCTGGAGTGGGATCTTTTAAAGAAGCGATGAAAAATTTAAAAGAACTTGGTTTTATAGAAGCTTTAAAAGAGCAAGTTTTAGTACAAAAAAAACCTATTTTAGGCATTTGTTTAGGAATGCAACTTTTTTTAGAAAGGGGCTATGAAGGTGGAGTTTGCGAAGGACTTGGTTTTATAGAAGGTGAAGTAGTCAAATTTGAAGAGGATTTAAATTTAAAAATCCCACATATGGGTTGGAATGAGCTTGAAATTTTAAAACAAGATCCTTTGTATCAAGGCATAGATAATAAGAGTGATTTTTATTTTGTGCATTCTTTTTATGTGAAATGCAAAGATGAGTTTGTAAGTGCTAAAGCACAATACGGACATAAATTTGTTGCATCTTTACAAAAAGATCATATTTTTGCTACACAATTTCACCCCGAAAAAAGTCAAAATTTAGGCTTAAAACTTTTAGAAAATTTTATAAGGCTGTAAATGTTAAAAACTAGAATTATCCCTTGTGTTTTGTTAAAAAACGGACAACTTGTTAAAAGTATAGAATTTAAAGATTTTCGCACTATAGGGCATTTAACTTCAACAATGAGAATTTATAATGCACGCAATGTTGATGAGCTTATTATCTTAGATATAGATGCTTCAAAAAGTGGAGAAATAGATTTTGAAAGTATAGAAGATCTTGCTAAAGAATGTTTTATGCCTTTAACTATAGGTGGCGGGATAAAAACCCTTGAAGATATACAAAAGATTTTAAATTTAGGTGCGGATAAAATTTCTATCAATTCTAAGGCCTTAGAAGATATGGATTTTATAAGTAAAGCGGCTAATCGTTTTGGTTCTCAATGTATAGTTTGTTCTATAGATGTTAAAAGAAAAGGAGGGCAATTTTGTGTTTATGACAGGGGAAATTTACTCGAAAAAAGTCCTTTAGAACTTGCTTTAGAATATGAAAAAAAAGGAGCTGGAGAGCTTCTTTTAACTTCTGTGGATTTTGAAGGAAGGGCAAAGGGTTATGATTTAGAACTTTTAAAGATCTTTCAAAATAAACTTAAAATTCCTCTTATTATCAATGGAGGACTTAGCAATCCAAGTGATGGAGTTGAGGCTTTAAATTTAGGTGCTGATGCTTTAGCGGGTGCTTATATTTTTCATTTTTCTAAGTATACCCCTAAAGATGTAAAAGAAGAATTAGCTAGGCAAGGCTTTGCAGTCAGATTGCTTTAGGCAAATATGGTAAAAATCTTTATCTTCATCATAAATAGTAAAATGATTTTGTTGATATAATTTTAAAGCTTTGCGATTGTCTTTGAAAACATAAGCTTTAAGAGTATTTACTTTTAAGTTTTCAAAAGCGTATTTTATAATTTCATTCATTAAAATTTGTCCTACGCCTTTTAAATTAGGTTTTGCGTAAAGTCCAAATTCGCAAGATTTAGTTGTGATATTGACAAAATCAATTACGCCGATAATCTGTTCATCTTGAAAAACTAAAAAATATTTTTTGCTAGAATCTTGATGTAATTTTTTTAAAAATCTTAAATGTTCTTCAAAATCAATATATTTTGTTTTCATAAATTGACTGATATCTGGGTGATTGCGCCATTTAAAAATCAGCTCTATTTCTTGAGAATTAAGTTCTGTGAAATTTTTAAGTTTTATCAATACTTATACTCCACTTCATACCCTTTTTTAGCAAGCCAAGTTGCTGTAGGTTCTTGATTTTTAACATAACAAATAGCTTTGAAATTTGCCTTTAAAAGCAAGGCTTCATTGACTAAAGAACTTGCACTAATGATGAGTTTATTGCTTTCATTCATCAATTTTGCAATATTTTCATGATCGATAAATAATTTAATATTGTTATGTAATTTTGCAAATTTTTGCAATTTTTTAAGATTAGGATTAGAAGAGCTGGTTGCAATGCTGATGATTTTTGTTTTAGGTAATTCGCTAGCAATTTGTAAAGAAAGGTTTTTTATATCAGTTCCACCCATGCAAATGAAAAAATCATATTTTTTTTCTCTATTTTCTTTGGCCTCTTGATAAAATTCTTCCCTGATTAAAGCATAAGAAAAACCACATCTTACTTCGCATTTAAAAGGCACTAAACCTTCATAATCACTTGCTTTTGCATAGGCATTGACATTGAGTAAAATATCACAATGATGAGGCTTTATTTCATCATCAAAGCTTAGAATTTTCACCCCTGTTTCAAGCTTGATCAGTTTTTCATCATCTACGCTGATGTCATAGTGATCAATGATAAGAAGTTCAAATTTTTCTTCTTTGATGAGATTGATAAGTTCGTAAATGCTTTCACTATCAAGCTCATAAACAGGATAAGGAATTTCATCGATCAAAGAGCCTTCTAAAGGCAAACAAGCAAAACTTACATCGCTATATTGTTTAGCTAAGACTAGATCGCGTTTAATGTGTCCAAAGCCTATTTGACTGGAGCTATCGCTTCTAAAAAGCACTTTCATGATTTGCCTTATAAAGTATTTTTGCAAATTCTAAATCTTGCATGGTATCTATATCGCAAACTAAATTTCTTGGCAATACAAATATACTAGAATGAGGTTTAAACATAAAATCTTCTTCAAGCCAAGCTTTACTTGTACCAAAATAAAAAGCTCCTGCATCGTGATAAGCTTTTGTTAAGTCTTGTGAACGACTTTTATAATGTTTTTCGTCAAACATATAAACTTGATTATTCTCATTTAGATAAAAAGCCCTTTGTATAGGATACTCAAACTCAGTGGCGGCAAATAAAAACTTGCTTTGATTTTGGATAAATTTTTCATAGGCTTGTTTTAAAATGTCTTTGTTTAACAAAGGAACAGTAGCATAAAGACAACAGACATGATCATAAATTTGATTTTGGCTTTGTAAAAATTCTATGGCATTTTGCACTACAGCAGTGCTTGAAGCATAATCATCGCTTAAATTTTTATCACGCACAAATGGAGCTTTTGCACCGTATTTTAAGGCTACTTCTATGATTTCTTCATCATCGCTTGAAAGCACTACTTCATCAAAAATGCCTGAATTTAAAGCATTTTCTATGCTATAAGAGATTAAAGGTTTACCTAGAAAATCAATGATATTTTTTCTAGGAATTCTTTTTGATCCACCACGAGCAGGGATTATGCAAAGATTTTTCATAGTTAAGCCTTGTTTTTGTGTTTTATTTTACTAAAATTTAAGTATAATTGTCTTTAAAATACAATAAAAGGCTTAAAATTGCTTATAAATCAAACCTTTGAAATTGATTCTTGTGATGATGTAGAATTAAATATAAAAAGAACTAGCAAACTTGAATACCGCATTAGCTATGATGATGAAAAAGATCTCAAAGCCATAGTTTTTATAGTGGGTGGTTTTGGAGCTAATGCAAATATTTCTTTTTTAGATTTTGATAGGGAATATATTGCTAAAAATTTTGATGTTGTAGTGGTGCATGTTTTTTATCATTGTTTTTGTGCAAGACAAAGTATTGATCAAAAGTATAATCCAAAGCTTATTCCCAATCAAGATGATTTAGAGCGTGTAAATGGCATTTTAAAAAATATTAATTTAGGACATTTATCGGTTAATAAAGATAATTTCGAACAAATTATTCCTCTTATAGAACAAAAAGTTAATGAAATGAAACAAGCAGGTTTGGTTGATGAAAGCCAAAAAATAGAACTTTCTTGTGATTTTATCCCACCCAATGGAGATTATCAAAACTATGGCGTTATGGCAGCTATTGATCATATCAATGCTTTAAAAGATTTAGTTAAACGTTTTCCAGAATTTGCAGATTTACCAAAAATTTATGGGGGGGGGTCTTATGGAGGATACCTATCTTTACTCATAGCAAAGATAGCTCCTTGGTATGTGGATGGCGTGATTGATAATTC
>NZ_NXBA01000055.1:0-4268 GCF_002383835.1 Campylobacter sp. 107 | reverse complement strand
AAAAGATTTAGTTAAACGTTTTCCAGAATTTGCAGATTTACCAAAAATTTATGGGGGGGGGTCTTATGGAGGATACCTATCTTTACTCATAGCAAAGATAGCTCCTTGGTATGTGGATGGCGTGATTGATAATTCAGGTGTTTGCTTACCATTCTTGGTGTGCATTTTAGGAAGAGAAATGAATCAAGGGGAATTTTATTTCGAAGGAAGTAGTCTTAGACTTTATTGCTTTGTGTATAAATATTGGACTAGAAATATAAATTCTTCTTATTATTTTGGGGATGAGAATTATTTAATTAGAGCAATTTTAAATTCAAATCATCTTAAAATTCAAGCAAATATTGATAGTGATATTGTTTTTTCGAGTTATCATAGTTTACAAGATACGCGTGCATCAGTGCAAAACAAAATAGAGCTTTATAAATGTTATCAAGAATTAGGATATGATGCTACTTTACATTTAATAAAAGATGAAAATGATGTAGATGGTAGATTTATAAAAAGTTTAGAACATGGGCTTAGAATGACTGATAAAGCCTTATTTAGAAAAGAACTTCCTTTAATGCTTGAAAAACTACAAGGAAGAAAATCTTTTATGCGAGAAAATTCTATCTCTTATCCTTGTGGAAATAAAGTGTTTGCTTTTAAAGATGTGGGAGATAAATTTAAATTAGAGATAAAAGATTAAAACAAGGGAAATTAAATGACAGCATATTTGCATATAGGAACACCAAAAACTGGAACGACAAGCTTGCAAAATTTTCTTATTATAAATGAAAATAAAGTGTTAAATCAAGCTTATATTTATCCAAAAAGTCTTAGAGTGGCAAATAGACATTGGGCTTTGGTGGATATGGTTTTAGAATTGGTTCAAAAAGAAGATATTTTAAAAAAAGAGAGTGTTTTAAGTCATATCACAAATGAAAGACTTCTTAGAACTATAGAAAATTTTAAAAGCGAAAGTGCTTTACATAAAGATAAAAAATTTATTTTTTCAGCTGAGGGTATAGTTTGGGATTTTTCTACCAAAAAACATGTAGAAATTTTAGAAAAGATTATGAGAGAGTTAGGCTTTACTCAAATTTATATTATTGTGTATTTTAGAGATACTTTAGGTTATTTAAATTCGCATTGCTCTCAAGATCATAAAAACAATATGGGGTATTATTCTGCTGATTTTGCTCCGCAAGATCATCCTAGAAAATATATTTTTGATTATGAGTGGATTTGTAAAACTCATGCTGAGGTATTTGGAGAAGAAAATTTGATAGTAAGACTTCTAATGGAGGATTATGTAGGAGGGACTTTGCTTAAAGATTTTGTTTATCATTTAGGGCTTGAATGGGATGAGAGTTTTGTTTTAAAACAAACCAAAAATGAAAGTTTTAATCTTTTAGGAATGGAACTTATGTCAAGATTAAACCAAAAAGATTTAAAGCAAGATAATCTTAATTCTTTGCTTTTTATGGCAAGAAGAAAATTTGAAGGCAGTAAAGAAAAAAGATTAAAATTTGCAGTGCAAAAAGATATTGCTAAAGCTTATGCGGATTATTTTGCTTCTTCACTTGAATGGGTAAAAAACAAATATTTCCCGCATAAAAATTCTCTTTTTACTCCTGTGAATTGGGAAGAATATGAACAAAATTATACTTTAACCCATATGCTAAGTAAAGATTGGGATGATGTGGCGGATTTTATAGTACAAATTATTGTTTCTAAAAATGAAATCATCAGTTCTTTAAAAGAACAGCTTGAACTTGCAAGGAAAGATTAGTCTTTCATTGCAGTTTCAAGCATTTTTTTGATATTTTCAAAGCTTTCAAAATTTTCAGGTGTGATAAATTCTGCTTTTAAGGGTTTTTTATAAAATTTTTCTATTTCAGCAACCAAAGCCATGATATCGATACTATCGATAAAATCTTCACTTACTAGATTTTCCATACTCTCATTGATATCTGTTCTTTCTATATTGATAAAAAATTGTTTGATTTCTTGCATTTTTTCTCCTTTAGTTTTTTGAAATTATAAAATATTTATTTAAACAAGTTCTTTTAAAACTTTCCTATCAATTTTTCCATTTTGATTAAGCTTAAATTTGTCAATTTTGATAAAATTTTTTGGGATCATATAAGAAGGTAATTTATCTTTTAAAAAAGCTTTAAAATTAATCTCATCTTTGCTTTCATAAAAACAAATAATATCTTCTTTAAAAATACAAGCACTGTTTTTAATATTCACATGAGAATTTATTACGCTTTCTATTTCTCCAAGTTCTATTCTATGTCCCATATATTTTATCTGATTATCTGCCCTTCCGTAGCATAAAAGCTCTCCAAATTCATTATAAGAAACGATATCTCCTGTTTTATAGAGTAAATCTAAATAATTATCATGCAAAGGATTTTGAATAAAAGCTTGTTTGGTTTTTTCTTTGTCATTATAATACCCTAAAGACAAAGAAGTTCCACGCACGTAAAGCTCCCCTTTAACACTTATTTGTTTAGGACTTATGAAATTCATATTTTCATCAAAAACTAAAAGTTCTGTGTTTTTACATGCTTTGCCTATAGGTAAAAGTTCTTCATCTTTAAAAGTACGATTGATGATATAAAAAGAACATACATCAGTGATTTCTGTTGGACCATAAAGGTTGGCAAATAAAGCATTGGGTAAGTGTTTACGCCAAATATTTAGCTGTTTATTGGGCATGATTTCACCACAAAAAAGTATCTTTTTTAAGGCGTTTAAACTAAAATTATTCAAAGCTTCAGTATTTGCAAAATAAATCAGCACCGAAGGCACCCAAAATATAGTGCTTACTTTTTCTTTTTCAAGACATTCTAAAATTTTATTTGGAAAGGCAAAAAGATGATTAGGTAAAAGGTGTAAAGTCGCTCCTGATTTTACACTTGAAAAAATATCTAAAATACTATTGTCAAAATAAAATGGTGCTTGATTGGCTAAAATTTCATTCTCATCAAATTTAAAAGTCTCACACACCCAAAAAGTATAATCAATCACACTCTTATGTGCTATGCTTACTCCTTTAGGAATACCTGTGCTTCCGCTAGTAAAGAAAACATAGAGTAAATTAGTATCTATGTGTTTTTCTTTAGCGTTTTTTAGCAAACTCTCATCTATATTAAAACTTTCAAAGTCTTGTGTATAAAGTGTAGGCAAATCTAAATTAAATTTTAAATCCTTTGAAGTGATAAAAAGTTTAGGTTTTAAAACCTCTATGACTTTTTCTACTCTTTCTTTAGGACTTTTTTCATCTAAAAGGGTATAAAAATTTCCACTTAATGCCACTCCAAAAAATGAAATTAAACAATCAATTCCCTTAGGTAAGATGATTAAAACAGGAGCTTGAGTAGGATTATCATTTCCTAAAGTTTTTAAAATTTCACTGGCTAGTTTTTTAGAAAAGAGATCAAAGTCTTTATAAGTGATTTCTTTTCTTTCTTTGGCAAAGGATTCTACAAAAGCAGTTTTTTCGCTAAATTTGTTTAAATTTTTTTCTAAAAAATCGTAGATATGGGTTGTCATGATTTGCCTTTTTAGTTTTTTGTAATATAATATCGATAAATTAATAAAAAAGGCCTTTATATGCTCATAAACCAAACCTTTGAAATCGATTCTTGTGATGATGTAGAACTAGGTATTAAAAGAACTAGTAAGCTTGAATACCGTATCAGTTATGATGATGAAAAAGATCTCAAAGCTATAGTTTTTGTCATAGGAGGTTATGGAGCTAATGCAAATATATATTTTTTAGATTCTTATAGAAATTATATTGCTAAAAATTTTGATGTAGTGACAATAAATGTTTTTTATCATTGTTTTTGCCAAAGGCGTTCAGATGTTTTAAAATACGATGCAAGTGCAAAATTTTTAGAAGAAGATCTGGAAAATTTTTCTAAAGTATTGAATGATTTTAACATTGATAGTAGAAATTTAAATTCTAATAATGCTTTAGAATATTATCATCATTTAGATCATTATATTACTACTTTAAAATCACAAGGAAAACTAGCGCAAAATTATCAAGCGAAATTTACTTCAACTTTTATCCCACCCAATGGAGATTATCAAAACTATGGCGTTATGGCAGCTATTGATCATATCAATGCTTTAAAAGATTTAGTTAAACGTTTTCCAGAATTTGCAGATTTACCAAAAATTTATGGGGGGGGGTCTTATGGAGGATACCTATCTTTACTCATAGCAAAGATAGCTCCTTGGTATGTGGATGGCGTGATTGATAATTC
>NZ_NXBA01000054.1:0-620 GCF_002383835.1 Campylobacter sp. 107 | reverse complement strand
TATAAAGCCCAAATGATCCTGCCTTCTTCATCATAGGCAAAATCATATTTATTTAAATCAATCACCCAATCTACTCCCATAATCTCATCTATAAAAGGAAGCATACCAAATTCATCAGGCTGTATAGTTTTAGCTAAATCTTTTACTAATTTAGCCCTTAAAGGATTTTTATGTATCCCTGCCATACCTATACCTATTTCTAAAAGATTATCAGCATAATTATAAATTCCTCTTTTTATACCTAATTCTTCATATCCTCCACCTGTGAGTTGAATATATAAAATAAAACATTGTATCATTCTGGCATTAAAGCCATGATTTTTAGAACGCACAAAATATTCAGGTTTTCCTAGCATTCCTGCTGCTATACCCCATTCTTGTCTAAAAAGAGAAGATTTTAAGGTTTCTTTATTATTGTTCACTTCATCATAAATATAGGCGTATTCTTCATTGATTAAATTTCCTTTTTCATCTACATTAGCATAAGCATCATAGGGTATATCTATAACCACAGATCTTAATCCACTTCTTATTGCTAAATATTTATATCTTTCTCTTTTAGTTTTTAAAGATTTATAATAAGCTTTTTCTGCTTTAGTCCAAGGAGCTATAGCTCCTTT
>NZ_NXBA01000053.1:0-501 GCF_002383835.1 Campylobacter sp. 107 | reverse complement strand
CATACCAAATTCATCTAATAAACTCTCATAATGATGATCGTGTAAATCATAAATCATTTTTGCTCTAAGCTTATTCCAATGTTGCCCTGTAAGAAAAGAATTAGAACACAATACTGCTAAACCTAAACTTTTAAAAGCATTTTTATCTCCAAGTTGAGCTTGTAAAAACAATGCTTGTTGTTGTCTTGCTTTAAATCCTACGGCAGCTGTGGGACTAGCTTTAATATTTCCCAAAAGTAAAGCAGACAATTCCCATTCATTAAAGAAAGAATAAGATTTTAATGTTCCACGATGAGAACTTACTTCATCATAAATATAGGCGTATTCTTCATTGATTAAATTTCCTTTTTCATCTACATTAGCATAAGCATCATAGGGTATATCTATAACCACAGATCTTAATCCACTTCTTATTGCTAAATATTTATATCTTTCTCTTTTAGTTTTTAAAGATTTATAATAAGCTTTTTCTGCTTTAGTCCAAGGAGCTATAGCTCCTTT
>NZ_NXBA01000052.1:0-568 GCF_002383835.1 Campylobacter sp. 107 | reverse complement strand
AAACTCGCAGCCCTCACTCCTCCTCAAGGCTATCCTAATGCACCTTATTATTTTACACCTGAAAGATTGGAATGGATTTATAAAAGAGGATATTTAGACAAATTCCTTGATCCAAGAATTCCTGCTATTTATAGATATAATTTTCCGCAAGAACTTCGAGCTAAAATACTAGCTTATGCTAAAGAACATAATATAAAAGAATAAGAATGAATTTCATTAGCCACTACCATAATCATGGAAGATGGTTTGTATATAGGATGAAAGGATAAAAATGAGTGGTAATAAAGATATTTACGAGATTTATACTTCTAATGGACTTATATTAGAAGTTGATAAAAATACAAATCAAATTATATTTGATAAAAGAAAAGATGGGCGTGAAGTAGGTAAATACACCCAAGAATATTCTAAAGCTTTGTTTGAAGCTGATCGTATATTAAGAACTTCTCCTTATATTAATTATCAACCTAGGTATCTAGATCCTGAATTTCACACAGGAGAGAAATCTACTTTACTTGAATTTAAAGATTGGCAAAGTATTTATTTAAAAGATCCTATCAAAGGAAGC
>NZ_NXBA01000051.1:0-2272 GCF_002383835.1 Campylobacter sp. 107 | reverse complement strand
AAAGTAAAAAGGATTATTAGGAAGTTCATTTGAGCCTGTAAGGAGAGTGGAGTTTAGGAAGATTTTTATATCTAAACTTTTAAAATCTATTTGGTATTTTTCTTCTATGTCCTTTATATCCAAAACACTTCTATCTTTTGCAAAAATATCACAATGATTATCATAAATATGGATCAAATTTGACATAGAGATGAAAGAAGTATTGTTAGAATTATCTTGCAAATCTTGTAAATTTACTTTATCTAAGAATACGATTTTTATATTATTTGTCTTTAATACTATGGTATTGGTATTTTTATCATAAAATTGCTCTATGTTAAATACTTCGTTTAAAATTAAATTAACATCATTTTCCTTAGTATTAAAGCTTTGATTATTTAGATTATCTTGTAAGGAAATTTCTTTATTTAAATAGTCTTGGATATCTTTTATTTTTTCATTTCTTTTTTCTTTTAAAGTATTGATAGATTTATAAAGCCTTTTTCTAGCATCAAGATAGGTATCATTGAGCTTTTCTTTATCTAGGATGAAGATTTTTGTGAAAGTAGAATTATAGCCTAGATTGTTTATAGCGGTAGCTTGGGTGAAATAAGTATTTTTATCTTCTCTTAATACTATTAAATTTATACATACATAAAGGCAATAAAAATAACCCAATTTATTATCTAAATCATTTAAAATTAAATCTTGGATTTCATTTAAATCTATATATTTATAATAAGCCTTGTTTTCTTTTAAAAATTCTATCACAGAATACAAATTAAAATATGTTATATCTTTTTGATTAATTTGTTGTATTATTGCATTTAATATAATTTTCTCTTGTGTTTTTTTATGAGAATAGAGTCTATTTTGATAAAAAATTATTTCTGAAAAATACTCTTTAAATTTCTGATTAAAAATTTGTTGTTCTCTTTCATATTTTACTTTATAAAGTTCATACCATTTTAACTCCTCATCATATTTAGCTTTTTTTATTTTATATTCCTCCAAAGCTTGCAATTGCGTAGATGAGAAACCTTGAATATTTGCTGCAAATAAAGGTTTTTTGGGTTCTTTTGGTAATGAATTTGCAAATATTCCAAAGAATTTGAAAAATCATTAGATAGTTTAGGAATGCTAAAATATGACAAAATACGATCATCATAACGAGTTCTTGCAGTAGATAAAACATTATTATGGTATTTGATAAAAGTTCATAGCTCCTCATCCTTATTTATATTATACTCTAAAAGGTTATTGATTTCTTTATTTTTCATAAGATTTAAAATATAATTTAATTCTATGATAGTGGGCTCTAAAAAATGAGAATCCCAAAATCGATCCCCTAAATTAACAATATAATACTTCCCATCTATATCTACTCCTAAATCTTGTATTACCCCTTTTTGTATTGGAAGCATCGGAATCAGTATCTGTTTCAATATGATAAGTATTATCACTTGTAGCTAAAATATTTTTGATATTAAGATTAGTAAGAAGCTGATTAATACAATTTATAAATCCTTCATCAACTTCAAAAATATCATAAAAATAATTCGTTGATTTACTATAAATTATATTTGTTTTTATAAAGATATAATGTTCTTTTAAGTTTGTTTTATTATGAAAGTATGATTTTATATTTTGAAATAAATTAGAATCATATCCTATTAAGTTTATTTCTATACTTTTTTGATATTTATAAGATCTTATTTGATAAAACAATGCTTGCTCTTTATTATCAGAATTGATAATTTTTCCATCTATTCTGTAAATTTGATTTAAATTTAAAGCTTTTAGTTCTTTTGCACCAGGCGAATTGAAAGTGTAGATTTCTTTAACATTAGCACTAGAATTAACACTCGCTAATGAAAGAGTAAGTAGTTGCGCCAAAGCTCCGCCTAAAGAATGACCTACAATTACCAAACCTTTGTCTTTTATAATATTTGGAAATTCTTTAACACACTCAGAATAAAATTTAATCATATCAAGATATTGATTATAGGGAACTTTGCCTAAAGCTAAATCAACATCAGCATCTAAAATATCTATCCCAAAATTACTCGTAGGCTCTGTTCCTCGTATAACTATAATCTTTTGATTGTTATCTTTAGTATCTTCAAACAAAGTAGCACTAAAGCCACTTGTAGTGTTAGGCTGATGTTTTAAAAGTTTAAATCTATTTACAAAATCAATGATTCTTTTACTAAGTGTATCATTTAACCCCACCCTACTAATATCATTATCCAATGTTATTTCTTTACTATCAAAACAAGTATTTATAAGAGAA
>NZ_NXBA01000050.1:0-10255 GCF_002383835.1 Campylobacter sp. 107 | reverse complement strand
ATAAGTTCTTTAGGGTTCATCAGTAACTTTGTCCTGTATATTTTTCATCACTTTTTATAAATTTATTATTAGTAAAATAATGAAAAGATCCTCCTCCTGCACTTTTACGACTAATGCTAGAAAAACTAAATCCTCTTCCTTCGTCTCCAAACAATCCATAGCTTTTTACTTTATAATCTATCATAGTAGCAAAAACAACAGGATATTTTTTACCCTCACACACATAATAAGTTGTCATACCCAAATAAGGTCTTAATTTTTTATAGTTTTCTTCACCCATATATGCTTAAATTGATCTTCATAGTATGCAAATTCGGGTTTATCATCGAAGTTACAATCATAGTCAGGATCATCTACATCATAATTATAATCGTTACGATAATATTTACAACCATTAGAAAGGACTTGAGGAAGCAATTTATCAATAGCTTCAGAATCTATTGTATAAATTAACTCTCCTGATTTTAATTGACCCGCTTTAGTTCTAAATTTATCAGTATCTTCCAACTCTCTTCTTTTTCTTTCATTTTCCAATATTTCTTCTCTTATTTTTTTATCAAAGATATAAATTCCACCATAATTACTTGCAAGAGTTTCTAATTCACTTGCTTTATTTTCTTTAAAAGCACATGCACTTAAAGATACTAAAGAAAATAAGTTTAGAGTTATCATTGTGATTTTCATTTGATACTCCTTTTTAAATTTAATTTTGGAAAATTATCTTACTTTAAAAAAAAATTATTTTTCTTTGTATTTATTTAAAGACAATAAAGTCAAATTTTCAAATATATTTTGATCATTTTTAATGATATTTTGTAAGGCGTTTTGCAAATAAGTCATAAAAATATCTTCTTCCATTTCTTTAAATACAGGTGAATACAATTCTTTAGTAATTAATTTTAACACAACAAGATTAATTAGTTTTGTATCTTTAATAAGCGGAATTTTTGAAATAATTGTTTGAAAATCATCTATATTTAATTTTTGGAAATTATCATTTAGTATTGTTTTTTTATGATTTTGTGATAGTTCATTTTGCAATTTATCTAAAATTTTTCCTATACTTTCATAAGTAAAATCTAAATTAACAGAAGAATTAGACTCCATAATAACTTCAGAATTTTTAATATTATTATCCTCTATAAAACTATAATCTATTTTTGTTTCAATAAGTTCTTTAATGTTTTCTTTTATCTTAAAATCTAAACTATCTATTTTTCCTCTAGGTTTTAGCTTTATTTCATCCATCTGTGTGTGTTTTTCTATTTCTTTTATTTCTTTTGCTTGCTTTAAATTTTCTTGTTTAATCTCTTTTGAATCAACAAAACGCAACTCAATAAGACCTAACTTTAGAACATCGCCTTTGTTGATAATAATTTCATAACCATCTTCCAATCTAGAAAAAGAATTATTATAAAAAATATCACTGCCTTCTATAGACGTCATAGTAAAAAAACCTTCTTCAAAAGTAATCTTCATATGTTTTTCTTTAACAGAATTATTTTTATCTTGTATCCAAAATAAACATTCTGGGCTTGATCCAACAAGTCCACCAGTTTCATCAAATACACAAGCTACTGTTTTTGTAATATTTTCGTCAATATTTTCAATTATTAATCCTATGGTTTCTTTATCTATCATTTTGAGCCTTTGTTATATTTTTTGCTATTTTAAAATCACTTAATATCATAATTATATTATTAATATCTGAGTTGTTATTATTAAGCCTGAAATCAAAATACATTTTTTTATTGTCATCAAATAAAACACTGTAAGATGAATTTAAATTTTTACTTTCCTGTAACAATTTATACCAAGCCCATTCTCCTTTATATGATTTTGTGTAATTTATATTAGCATCTAAATAAGAATACGCAGTGAAATCAAAACTAGTTCCATTGTTAAATTCATCAGTTATAACATCTAATTTTGTATGTAATGTGTGATCATATATAATAGAAGTATCATTATACTGAACTTTTACAAAAGAAAAATCGGCACTTAAGTCAAGACTTTGTAAAGTAAAGCGCACTCTCATTACATCATTTGCATTTAGCATTAACTCTGATAAATTACCAGCCTTAGTAATAAAATCCAAAAATTCTTTGGAAAAAGTTAATCTTGAGCTAAATTTAGAATTAATAGAATAAACATTTTTTCTTTTAATTAGAACATTTGTTAAATATTTTTCATAAAACTTATTTAAAATTCCATTTTTACCAAAGAAATTTTTAAAAGAATCTATACTTAAATCTTGTGAACTTAATAAATTAAAAGGGTAAAAAGGAGCTATATCATTAACAAATGGTACATAAATCTCATTCAACCAAACAGTATTAAACAAAGAAACTCCATGGTTTTCTATAATATTCCAAGCATACAAAGAAAGAGTTGCATAATATTTTTCCAATTCACTTGGTAAATTTTTAATATTTTGATCAAGAGAACTAAATGGGTCGCTAGAATCTTTACTATCGCTTAAAGCGTATTTTATTTTTTCCTCAATAGTTTGCGAGTTATTTGTTGTAAAGTCAGTTATTTTTTTATGAATATTAGACAAATCTGTATTTATTAATTCCATGGTTTTTTGATGACTTCCAACATCTAAACCTACAGCAGCAGCACCTGTATTTAAAATAGAATTTTGCTCTATAATTTTATGATAAGCATCAAACGAACTAGTAATCCCCATAAAACTTGTCTTTATTTCAGCAGCATTAACACCGAGATTATATGCTTGAGTTAGTAAGGCAGCATCATTAAGATTGGTATTTACACTAACAATTTTTATAAAATTCATTAAAGGATTTTCTTTTTTAGATAGTATATTAAGTTCATTTAACATAGAACTTTTGGAAATAAACTTTTTTGGTGCAAGTGAATTTAAAATTTCTTGCCATTTATTTTGATATTGCGTTAAATAAATTTTAATAATTCCCATTGCCATATTGCTTCTATTTTCAGAATTTGACAAATCATTTAAAATCCACGAATCAATCTCAATGGCTTTATCTATTTTTACATTTAATGTTTGCAAAAAGTCAGCCATACCTTTTTTTGTGTAAATTTCTTCAATACTATCAATTTTAATAGACTCTGAAAAAACATTGTTAGCAGCAAATCCTAATTCATTTTTAAAATTATATACTTTATTTTTTTTATCTAGAATGATAAAGTTAAGTAAAGTATATATTCTTTGAATTTTTGCTACATTATATAGTTTGTCAATAGATAATTTAACCGAAATATCATCTTGCTGAGAAGTGCTTAAATCAATCTTTTGAAGTTCATCGATACCAGATAGAAAATTTTCTTTAGAAATTTTATATTTTTCTAAAAAATTCCAATTTTCATTAATCCATATTTTTAATAAATCTTTATCAAGATATTTTTGCTCAAACAATGATTTATATACATATAAAGTTTTAATTAAGTTATCATAATTATCGTCAGTTTGTAATATTATTTCCATTTCTTTTAACAGGGTATTTTTCAACACATCTTCACTAATTTTATAATATAAATTTTGTGCTTTTTTAAAGCCTTTATATGTTATGTTTAAGCTAAAATATTCAAACAAACTTGCCTTTTCGATTAATTGCGGATATACACTTAGTATATTTCTTAAATCAACTAATAATTTTGCTTTCTCTTCTATACTCATCATTGGGTAATCTTGCATATTTTTCAACAAAAATGAAAGATCAGTATAAACACTTTGAGATATTTTCTTTTCTTGCTCGCTTTTAAGAATAAAATAAGATGAAATAAAATAAGTCATACAACTCAAAAATATAGTTAGACCCACAAGTGATATCTTTTTGTAAAAACTTTTAATTCTACTTAGCGATGAATCTTTAAAGACAATATCTTCAAGCAAAGACTGAACAAAATAACTTTGCTTGCTAAAAGACTGTTTTGCTTGAGCTAATGGTTTTTTTATATTATACTTTTCACAAATTGTATCAAGCATAAAATTTCTTGGCACATTTTCTTGATAAGCACTTACATAATATACCCCTCTTAAAACTGAACTATTTTTTAAAATATTTTCATTTTGGAGTTGCACGATAAAGTCTTTGCTCAATACAAATAAATTATCCAACTGCTTTAAAAATAAATAAATTTTATTTTTTTCCTCTATAGTGTATATAGAAGAATTTTTATCAACAAAACGTAAAAACAAAGATTTGCTTATCTCTTCAAAAGACTTTTGAATATCTTCTTCTTTAAAATGTTCTGCAAAACTTACACCAAAAGCTTTTTTTTGAATTTTTTCATTAAAAATATCAAAAAATTCTCTCATACCTTCTATTAAATCTAATTTTGAAAAAACAACATAAATAGGTAATTGTACACCTAAAATTTTTTCACACTCATGCACCCTTTTTGTTAAATAACGAATTAAATTATTAGAATATTCTTTTGTGTTTTCCAAAAACAATCGAGTATCAATTATTAAAATAATGCCATTTAATTTACTATGAAAATAATTCTTATTTAAAAATTTTAAAAAATTTTGCCAAATGCTCTTTTTAATTAAGAAATCTCTATTTTTCTCTATATCATCTTCGGGTAACTCATCACTACTATTAGGATGAAAAAAATCTTCTTGAGAAAAATAATTTCCCTCAGTATCAAGCAAAGCGCCTTTCTTGGAAACATATAAGCTAAAATTATTGGTAGACTTATGCATCTTTTTATATGATTCTAAACTATCGCTTAAAGGATATTCTATATCAGAATAATTTATAAAAGTACTTTTACCAGCACCTTCATTTCCCACAATAACAACAAGAGGCAAATTTTTAGTGTTGATATCTTTTTTCCATGTTTGTTTGGCATCTTTTAATGCGATAAAGAAATTTCTTTTTGCTTTGTATAAAAATTCATTAGATTCTTTTTTAATTTCTTTAAGTCTTATTCTTTTGTCATCCTTAAAAGATTTTATAAAATTACTTAAAGGCTTTAAAAGGAAAAACAAAAAAATACAACACCAAAATATAAAAATTATCCCAAATCTTAAATAAGAATTACTAAAAACATAAATTTCATTAAATGCAAATAAAGAACCATAAGTCCAAAAAAATAAACTTAAGACAACTAAAATAATAAGTATTAATGTGATTGCGAAAATCCTAGATTTTAAAATTTGCCTTATTTTTTGAAACATAATTTTTCCTAATATAAATTCAAATAATTGTTATTTCTATTTATTAATTTTATATTATTTTTACTTATTTTGTATTAAAATATTAAAAACTTTTAATATAAATATAAAGTCAAAATTATAATCATAAGGAAAAACATGGCGCAACCGGCATATATCAAAATCGAAGGTTCAACACAAGGACTTATTTCAAGTGGTGCTTCTACAGAAGCAAGTATAGGAAATCGCTATCAAGCAGGACACGAAGACGAGATTATGGCTCAAGAAATTTCTCATATTGTAACAGTTCCAGTTGATCAACAAAGTGGACAACCATCAGGACAAAGAGTTCATAAGCCTTTTACTTTCACTTGCTCTCTAAATAAAGCAGTTCCTCTACTTTACAATGCACTTACAAAAGGTGAAAGACTTCCGAGTGTTGAAGTTCATTGGTTTAGAACATCAACAAGTGGCGGACAAGAACATTTTTTTACAACTAAATTAGAAGATGCTATCATTACAGATATTACCTTAGTAATGCCAAATGCTCAAGAAGCAAACAATCATGACAAAACAGAGCTTTTTAAGGTATCTTTAAATTACAGAAAAGTTATTTGGGAACATACAGCGGCTGGAACAAGCGGAAGTGATGATTGGAGAGAAACAAATTCGTAACACAATAAGCTCATTGTTTAACAATGAGCTTTATATGCTGTTTAATATCCTTATCACTTTCATTAAAAATAATCCCAAATAAATCCCAATACCAACAAAGGTTTTTTTTAATGAATACAAACAACTCTTATCTTAATTTAAAAATTAACAAACTTGATTTTAAAATCACAAAAGCCATTATAAAAGAAAGCTTGGATCAAATCTTCTTATGTGAATGTGAAGGTTTTTATGAAAATATCAATAATGATATTTTTAGTGATGATAATATTGAATTTAATCCTAATATGCTTATTGATAAAGAAGCTTCACTTATAATTAAAAATCCTTATGAAAACAAAAAGATAGACTTTTCAACTAATATTGATATGATTTATCGGGGAATAATATCTTATGTTGACTATCTAGGTGTTAATCAAGATAGTGCTAGCAATATTGTAAAAGAAAATTTTAAACAATTAAACCATAAACATTTTTTTAAGTTTAACTTGCATTCTCCTTTAGTAAGACTTGATTTTAATAAAGCAAATCGTATTTATACTCATACAAACATAATAGAAATAATTAAACAAACCTTAGCCTATTACAACACCAAGCTAAATAAAAACATTGATTTTTCTAATATTCATCATATATATGAAACTAAAGAATTGATTTCTCAATACAATGAAAGTGATTTAGAATTTATTACAAGATTAGCACATAATCATGGCATTTATTTTTATGAAGATAAAGATAATATTTATTTTTATGATTTTTATACTCATAAAGGCAAAATAAAAGATATAGTTTTTAATCCTAATATCAACAACCATCTTAATGAAACTTGTATTTACGCACTAAATAAAGAAAAGCAAATACAAACTAATGCTTTTACTCATTCTAGCAATAATTCCAAACAACCTTTAAGTTTATATTCATTAAGCACTAAAGCACAAAACACCAATGCACATTATAATGAGCATTCTTATGAAAGTGAGTATTCCTTTACACAAAATATTAATTTAAAACAATCCCCTACCCTAAAAGAAAAAAGAAACATTATGCTTAATAATATACTAAAAGCAAAAAGCAATATTTATCATCTTAGTTTAAATGAAAGTATTAAAATTAATATTCAAGAAGAAACCACCAAAGAATATACCATTATTGCAAAAGAACAAATTTTAATTGATGATGCTATTTTAGCTAATACTATCAATACCAATGATAATTTAAATATTAAAGACTTAAATCTAAGCAAATCTTATACAAATAATTTAACCCTTACCCCATCTTTTTTAACCTTTACACCTAGTTTTAAATCCAAACCAAAACCTCCAATTAATACCATGGGTATAGTTATAGGAGAAGATTCTAATATAGAAAATCAAAGAAATACTATATACACAGATGAATATGGAAGAGTAAAAGTAAGGATTAATCTTTATGCTAATCAAGAAGAATTAGATAATAAAACAAACATGTATCACCATAGTCCATTCTTAAGAGTAGCTAGCCCTATAGCGAGCAATCATTCAGGTTTTTACCATACACCTAGAATTGGAGATGAAGTTATTATTTCATTTTTAGATGATGATATAGACAAGCCTTTTATTAGTGGGAGTTTGTATAATGGGGTGAATGATCCTCTTGTATCGTTACCACACCATGATCACAAAACTTCCATTAGCTCTAAAACTATAGGAGTATATGAACAAGGATATAATGAACTAACATTATCCAACTTAAAAGATAAAGAACAAATCTATCTAAAAGCAGAAAGAGACTATGATGAATTGGTTCAGCACAACTTTACTCAAAGAATTTTAAATGATAAAGATTCTATGGTGGATGGGATTTATAATGAAAGAATTAAAAAAGTTCATACGCAAACCATAGATTTAGCTAAAAATGTCAATGTTGGTGCTGAGTATCTAATAAATGTAGGTTTATCTAAAGACACCATAGTTGGATTATCTAACACTTTAAATGTGGGAGTAGACAACAAGTTAAGAGTAGCTAAAAATTCAAGTGAATATATTGGAGAAAATAAAGACACTGAAATATGCGCAAACAAAAATACCATTATACATAAAGATGAAACTAGAAATGTTAAAGGAAACAAAAAAGAAATTATAGAAGGTTGTTACAATATAAATACAAGCAATAAAATACAAGTCTTGAGCGAAAAAGAGATAGATTATAAAAGTAAAGACAATATTCTTTTTACAAGCAATGAATCCATAGGATTTGAAAGCGATAAAAATACAAGTATGGTGGCTGATAATATCACTACCTATGCAAAAACAACTCATTATCTAAAGGCTGATAGTGAGGCAACTATACAAGTAGGAGAAACATTGGTTAATACTAAACCAGATTGTGTTATCATTAAAGCAGGTGGAGTAGAAGTCATCATAGATTCCAAAGGACTTGTAGTTAGAGGTGGAGAGCTTAAAGCAGAGTAAAAGATAAAAATGAGCCAAATAAACAATAACACAGAAATCAAAGAACAAGACACTCAAGATGAAATTGTTTTTGAAAGAAAAAAACATATTGGATTTTTGCTTTTTTGGATAACAAATATTGTATTTTTATGTTTTATGCTTTATTTGCTTCCTAGGGCATTTAACAATATCACAAATTTTAAATTGTTTATAGTTTTTATTATGTTTCTTTTAATGATATATTTATTTGCACGAGCGATCTATAAAATGGCAAATATTAAAAGAAATTATATCACAAAAGAAAAACTTGTGATTGAGTATTATATTAAGAATAATTTGATTTTTCCTTTAGGAATTTTTTTATATATTCTCGTAGTTTGCCATTTGTACCTATGATAAATCCAGGAGATATAGTGATATACACCTTCGGAGACAAAGTTAAAGAACACCGCGAACCTAATGTTATTTTTAGTACTGATCCTGACTCTCAGATAGAAAATAGCTTTTATGCAAAAGTTAATGCCATTATAAAGCCTCATGTAATGCCTTATTTATTAAGCTTAAGTGATGAAGAAATTGAAAAAATCTTTTCCCATGTAAGCGCTACTAGTGAAATTAATACCACTTTCCTTAAAGAAGCACAAGAATTAAGAAAAGAGAAAAAGGATAGAGAAGTTGGAGAATAAAAAATGCAAAGATGGAATTGTTTGGAAATTGCGGTATAAAAATACGCTACTACTTGTATTATGGACTATCATTTTATGGAGTTTTAGGATTATTGTGTTATGTGGGTTTATTTAGATTTTTTATATAGCAATTAAAAAGCTATATCAAGCTTTTGATAAAGGGATTTGGGATATAGTATTATTTCGGTATAATAAGCCTTATATTTATGATTGTTATGTTTGGTTATCTTATGGAAATTTTGCAAACACTCAACACAAAAGAAATTTATGCCACAGATAAAGACCTTATTGTAAAGAAATTTGTCGGCAAAGATAAAATTTTTGAGATTGGAAGTTTTTATTTTTGTTATTTTTCACACACATTTACTGCTATTTATGCCGATAGTGTAACTATATCTAAATTTGGCGAGGAAATTTATAATGCATATTCGTTTTTAGATCCACTCGGAAACAATAATATCCAAGAATTGTATGCAATAATAAAAGAATATTTAAGCAAAATTGATTTGAAAAACTATGAATTTTTAAGAGTAGGCATAGCAAAATCTCACCACGATTTGATTTGGATTTTTTAAAAATTGAGGAATTGAGGAAAATACAAAATGACAAATGAAAATATATACTCTAGCTTACAAGTAGTATTAGACTCTAATGTATCACAATTAAAAACACAATCACAAGAAAAAAATTTTTGGAGTAGCGGGACAGATATTTTCAAATTCAGTCGGTGCTGCTGGTGCTTATAGTCAAGAAAAAATCAAAGTTTTATTTGATACAAGCGACAAATTAGGCAAGCAAGTTATAAAAGTTAATTTTAGAATCTTTAATATTCTTTATAAAAAACTAGAACAAAAATCCAATGAAAAATAGCTAAAGAAATTTTAGAATATGATGAGGATGAATATATTCTTTTTATTTTCCACAAAGCCAAACTAAACGATACTTATTTAAAAGCAAGAAAAGAACTTTATAAAAGTATTGATGAATTTAAAAAACTGGGTTTTAAAGATTTAGAAAATGCTTATCAAACTTATATGAATTCTTTAATTGCAAATAAAGAAATAAATAGCAAAGACGAAACAATAAATAAAAATAAAAACAAAGAAATAAATAAAAATTTAAATCAAGAAAGCAATACAAAAGAAAGTATAAATTTCAAAGAACTTTCTTTAAATTTAAATCAAGAAAACAATACAAAAGAAAATACAGACACTATAATAAAAAATACAAATTTTAACAATGAAACTTCTTTAAAAACAAAACAAAGCAATACCATTATAGATGATATAAAAGAAGATTTTAAGATTGTATCTAATAAT
>NZ_NXBA01000049.1:0-97968 GCF_002383835.1 Campylobacter sp. 107 | reverse complement strand
GCTTGATTGTCTTGTTCTAAACCTCTTTTAGTAGCAAGAATGTTTTCATTGATAGCATTTGAGATTTGTCCAAATTCATCATTGCTTTTTACTTCTATAGTAGAAACATTTTTTGTTTTATGGTTGATAAAATCAAAGAATGAAGTTAAACCTGTTTGGATAGCTGCAAGTGGGGAGAGGTATTTTGATACGATGAAATAAAGGAGAATTACACTAAATACTACTACAATAATGACAACAATGGCTTGAATAAATGCAGCTTTATGAATAGGTTTATTTATAATATCAGCGCTTTCGGTAATACAAGCTGTATAAGCAAAGACTTTAGTACAAGTTCCAAGTCTTTCTTTGCCGTCTAATCCATAAGTAAAAAAGTTATAGTCTCCATGTGTTTTATATGCATTTAGAACAGGAGAATGATCAATGGATGGATTTAATAATTCTTTATTGGTTGCTGCAAATATTTTATTTTTTTGATCAAATAAAAAAGTATTTCCAGGAGTTTTTGCAACTAAATTTTGCAAATCTTCTGATGGTATATCGACACCCAGTACTCCTATGATTTTGCCATCTTTATAAATAGCTTTAGAATACGTTATTACATATTGTTTTAAATTTGTATCTAAATATGCTGGTGTAACAAAAATATCATTTGTTTTTAAAGCTTCTTGATACCAATCTTTTGTCTTTATATCTAAATCATCACGTAATTCAGGCATTTTTGCATCATTAGATTTTTGACTAAGTAAAACTTTTCCATTGTTTAAACCTAAATAAACATTTAGTGCATTTATACTATGACGATAATATTTCAATATTGGACCAACATTGTTAATAATATTTTCTTCAGTGATTAAAGATTGATAAGGTAAGTTCGCGATATCTTTTTCTAAAGCTCTAGTAAAAGATTGATTTGTGGAACGGAAATCTTCAACGGTAGACTGTGTGACTTTAAGTAGATCAGTTTGATTTTTAAGAGCGCTTTCATGTAGTGAGGTTTTTGTAAAATAAAAACTTACAATACCTAGAACAATTAAGGCAAAAATTGCAATTAAATTTGCAATGAGAGAAAGTTTGATTTTAATACTATTCATTATTTTCCTTTTAATTTTTGTTATTTTTAGTATAAAACTAATAATTTGGCTATTATTTTATCACAAAAAAAATAAAATAAATTTTTATTTTTATCTTAAATAAGGAGTAAATATGGCTTATACTATAAAAGAAGTAGAAAAAGAAACAAAAATTAGTGCTCATACTTTAAGATTTTGGGCTAAAAAAGGTTTGTTTCCTTTTGTTCAAAAAGATGAAAATAGTGTGAAATATTTTTCAAAAAGCGATATAGAATGGGCAAAATGGATAGAATGGCTTAGAATTTCAGGTATGCCAATAGAACAAGTCAAACATTATATAAAACTTTGCTCTTTGGGTATAAAAACTGCCAAAGAGAGACAAGAGATGTTAAAGCAAACAAAGAAAAAATTACAAAACCAGATTAAAACATTAAAAGAAAGTGAAAAAGTTTTAAGCAAAAAGATAAAAATTTATGAAGAAATGCTTGCAAATGAAGTCGATGGGTTTAATCCAGAAAGCAAGGACTATCAACCTTGTGATAAATTGCATAAGTTTAAGGGTTGATTTTATATTAAGGCCAAATTTGGGTAATAATATTTTCATTTTTTTAATAGCATTTTTAAGTTCTAAATTTTTGATATTTTCAAAAAGATCTAAATGCAGTTTTAAAAGCTCATTATTAATCCCATAATACGCCCAAGTTCCTTGACGCCTTACATACAAAAAACCTGCATCTTTTAAAATTTTTAAATGTCTTGAAAGTCTTGATTGACCCATGTTTAAAAGTTCTTGTAAATCACAAACACAAAGTTCTTTGTATTTTAAAAGATGATACAAAATCAAAATCCTACTTTCATCATTGATTGCTGAAATAATGGTTAAAAATTTTTGCATTTTATTTCCTTAAATTAAATTAATAAAAATTCCAAAAGATATAGCCACGCCTAAAATAATCATAACCAATAAAAATAAAAATTTTATTTTAAACATTTGTTTGAGTAAAATAAGCTATAGTGATTATGCTAGTGCTATGATAGACATAGTGCTTAATTCTTGCGATAAAAATACACACATTGGAGTAATAAGCCTATAAATAAAAGATGCCTTATGCTTTTAAGGCATCTTTTATTTCTTTTAAATGCTTATTTTGAAGTTTTAGATTTTTCTAAAGATTTTATTTAATATAGATAAATATTTTTATTTTAGGTTATTGACTTAGACCTACTCTCATCTTTTATACTTTTAAAAATATTAATTGAAAGGATAAAATGAAAAATTTAAATAAAGCTTCAAATGCTCAAATTATTCTAGTATTTTGTTTAGGGGTATTTGGGATTTTGAGCACAGAACTAGGGATGATGGGTATAATTCCTATTGTTTCTCAAAATTTCAGTGTAAGTATTTCAGATGCGGGTTGGTGTGTGAGTATTTTTGCACTCGTGATAACTTTTTGCGCCCCTATTGTCCCGCTACTTTGTGCAAATTTCAATCCTAAAAAACTTATGCTTATTTGTTTAGCTGTGTTTATCTTAAGCTCGTTAACTTCCGCTTTTGTGGGTGAATTTTGGCAATTGCTTATTTTAAGAGCTATTCCTGCTTTTTTTCATCCTATTTATATAGCTCTTGCTCTAAGTATGGTTACAAATTTGGTCGAAGATAAGAAAGAAATTCCAAAAGCTACAGCTAAGATTTTTGCAGCAGTTAGTGCTGGAATGGTTTTGGGTGTACCTATGACTAGTTATTTTGGTGGAAATTTTAGTTTTAAAATGGCAATGTTATTTTTTGTATTTTTAAATACCTTATCTTTTATAGCAACTTTATTTTTTGTTCCTGATTTTAAAAAAGTAAATTCTGTAAAAATAAGCAAACAATTGCTTATTTTAAGATACCCGCTTTTATGGATTAGCATACTTTGTGTTATTTGTATAAATGCTGGAATTTGGGGTTTTTACTCTTATTTTTCTGATTTCTTACATAGTGTAGGAAAGATGAATTTTACTTTAATTAGTATTGTATTGGCTATTTATGGTTTTTCAAATATTATAGGCAATTATATAGCCGGAAAGACCCTTGTTAAAAACGCAAATTTTACTTTGATTTTAACACCTTTAATTATGATAGGATTTTATATTTTACTTTTTAGTTTTTATAGTGAAATTATACTTATAATATTTGCCTTTATATTAGGAATTTTAGCAGGTGTGATGAATAACGGCACGCATTTTATGATAAGTTATCCCTTTCCAAAGGCTGCTAATTTTAGCAATGGACTTTTTATAAGCGTGGCCAATATAGGATTAAGCACCGGAACTGCTATTTGTGGACTTGTGATTTCTTTGAGTGATACGCGTTATATTATCGTAAATACTATTGTTTTGTTGATTTTAGGAATTATCATGATTTTTGTAAGAAGTAGGATAGAAAAAATGAAATTAAGATTTTAAATTTTTACTTGACTTAGAGTAGCTCTCATGTTTTATAATACTAAAAAAGGAGGTAAAATGCAAGAATTAGAAAAAGCAGGAATTCATGGAAGTTTTAAAGGCGATAGTAAATTTTTTAGCAAAAATGTAAAAGTTTCTATGATGTTTAAATCAAATGAGTGGAGAAATTTTAGTGGGGCTTTGGTTGAATTTGAAGCCAGTGCTAGAAGTGCATGGCATACTCATCCTCAAGGACAAACCTTAATCGTAACAGAGGGCGAAATCATCACAAAAGTTCCAGGACAAAAAGCCTTTATAGCTAAAAAAGGCGATGTGATAAGCTGTCCTATAGGAGTAAAGCATTTTCATGGTGCAACTAATACAAGTAGAGGAGCACACATAGCACTTACAGGCGAAAAAGAAGGTAAAAATGTAGAATGGCTTGAGCTTGTAAGCGATGAAGAATATGAAAATGCCTTAAAAGAAGCAAGAGAGTAAAGAAATTTGTAAATAAAACACAAAAATTTTATAAAAACTTTTATGTTTTTGGAGTATTTTAAATGCTCTTTTTTCACAAATTTTAAAAACCACAAAGGATAAAACCATGCAATTAAGACAAAAAGCAAGAGAAATTTTTGAAAAACTCTTAGGAGGAGCAAAAAAGGATCAACTTTTTGCAAGTGATAAAGAGTATTTTATCAATCATATAAATTTTACTTTTGATGAGAGCTTTATAAAAGCAAATTTGGATACACAAAAATATTTTTTAATCACTCTTGCTTCTACTTTAGCAGTAGGTGGAAAAATAGGGTTTAAAGCTTTACTTCAAGGTGCAATCAAGAACGATATAAGTCCTATTGTCATTAAAGAAGTGATTTATCAAGCTACCCCTTATGTGGGTTTTGCTAGAGTATGTGATTTTTTAAGCCTTTGCAATAAAGTGTTTAAAAAACTAAATATCGCCTTAGTTTTAACTCCACAAGGTACTACTACGCAAGAAAATCGCAAAATAAAAGGTAGGGAAATACAAAATGCTATTTTTAGTGAAGCCAATATCACTAAAATGATAGAAACTACACCAGAAGATAAAGCTTTTATAAATGATTTTTTGAGTGCGAATTGTTTTGGAGACTACTATACACGCATGGGACTTGATCTAAAAACTAGAGAGCTTTTAACCCTTGTATATCTTATCTCACTTGGTGGGCTAGACAATCAAGTAAAAGCTCACATACAAGGCAATCTTAACATGGGGCAAAGTAGAAAAGATTTGCTAAATATCATTGCAGCTCTTATTCCATATATCGGTTATCCAAAAGCTTTAAATGCCCTAAATTTGCTTGATGATATTAAAAAGTAGAATGCAAGCAATGAATATTTATTGTAAATTGAGCTTAGAAGTTATTTGTAAATTAGTTTTTATCAAAAAACTCGCAATCATTTTAGTATGCTTTTAAGCTCATTTAAATATTTTTGTTGTGTTTTTAGATTTTCTTCTAAAGAATTTAAAATCTCTTCGCTAGTTCTTAGGATTTTTTCTTCTTTTACATTTGGATTTTTAGCACTTAGATCATAGTTTCTTTCTTCAAGCTCTTTTTTGCTAACAAGCCAAGAATTAGCAGTGATTTTTCTTTCTTTGTAGCATTTTAGAAATTCTTTAAAATGTGCGTATTCTAAAGGCTTATTTTTAGTAAGTTTATAAGGCGGTATAAGTTCGTAGTAATAAACTTCATCGCCTTCACAAATACATTTTTTACCTTTAGAGAAAAAAAGCACATTAGTCTTAACAGCACTATAAGGCAAAAATACCCCACTTGGCAAACTCAAAACGCATTCTAAATTAAAATCATCTAGTAAATCTTTTTTTACACTCATAAAGGCATTTGAATTTTGAAAAAGCACACCTTCAGGCACGATGATCGCACATCTTCCGTTGTTTTTTAAAGATTTTAAAATGTGTTGTAAAAACAAAAGTTCAGTAGCGTTTGATTTTATAGGAAAATTTTCTTGAATTTGTTCTTTTTCTTTACCTCCAAAAGGTGGATTTGCAAGTATTACTTCGTATTTATCTTTTTCTGTTATATCTGTAATTTTTTTACTTAAAGTGTTTGTTTTTATGATATTTGGACTTGAAATTTCATGTAATATCATATTCATAACGCCCATTGCATAGCTAAGCGGAGTTTTTTCTTTGCCAAAAAGAGCATCATTTTTTAAAAATTCAAGCTCTTCTACGCTTAAATTTGCTTTTTCGCCTTTGGTTCTGTCTTTATATAAAATATGTAAAAAACTCTCAACTAAAAATCCACAACTACCACAAGAAGGATCATAAATTCTTTCTTTTGGTTTAGGATCTATTACTTCCACCATAGTCTTTATCAAAGGACGAGGGGTGTAAAATTCTCCACTATTTCCACCATCGCTACCCATATCTTTTAAAAGTTTTTCATAAACTTCACCTAAGGCAAATACTTCATCTTCTTTATTAAAACTAATCTCATCAATGATATTTATCACTTCTCTTAAAGTATGTCCATTTGCTATGCGATTGTCTATAAATTCAAAAATTCCACCGATTTTATACTCTATACTTTTAAAATCATCATTATTTTTAAAATTTTTAAGATAAGGAAAAAGCTCTTTATTTACGAATTCAAGCAAATCCGATCCACTTAAAGCATTTTTTACATCAAGTTTGCCATCTTTTTTAGGCGCTGCCCAAACACTCCAGCTAAATTTTTCTTGCAAAATGCTTTTATAATCTTTGCCATCTAAAAACGCTAAATCTTTTAAATTTGTCTCATAATCATCTAAAAATTTTAAAAAAAGTATCCAGCCAATCTGCTCTGTATAGTGCATAGCACCACTTATGCCATCATCTCTTCTTAGAATATCTGTGATTTTATCGATTTTGTTTTGCATTTTCTCCCTTTAAAGCTTTTAAAATAGTTTTGTCAAAGTCTAGTTTTATTTTTTATTTTTGTTTTTGAATTACCGAGATTTCCTCGGTAGTTGCGATTTATATTTTTAAACTGCAATATGTTAAAAAAATCAAAAATTTTTAACATATCAAGCCAATGTGTTAAAATTTGGCAAATTTTTTAACATTATAATTCTCCCTTAAAAGCTTTATTAAGCAAGGATTGCTTAAGCTCTTCATAATCTTTTAGTTCTTTGGTATAAAGCTCTTTTAAAGCCTTTGCCTTTTCAAAGATAAAATCTAAATGTTTTGTGATTGTTTCTTGCTTTTTGAGTGAGGGTAGGGGGATTTGTAAATTTTTTATATAGGTTTGACTTATGTTAGGTTGAGCTCCGCCGAAAGAATCTTTGATGATTTTATCTCTTAGAAAAAATAGAAAATAAAAAAGAAAATTTTTTAAGGATTTAATATTTTATCATTATTATATAAAAAAAGTAAAAATGGATTAAAAATTAAAAATCTTGCAAACAAAAATATATTCCATATGGTTTTTAAAATTTGTCTTCCCACTATTAAAAGCTTTGTATGGGATCTTATAGGAAATAGGTTTACCAAAAGATTCTAAAATTGCTTGAATAGTTTCTAGGCTTATTTTTGTATTACTTCTTACATTTGCACTATTTGTATTGTTGTAAGTTACTACAAAAAATCTTGCGATCTTGCTTAAATCCTCACATAGCTCACGAAATACAGATTCTGCCCCTACTTTACAATATTCACTCATATTTTCAGGTTCTCTTTTTAGGGTTATGCCATAAAGTTTCGGTTTGTCATTGAGCGTAATGGTTTCTAGCAAATGATAAAATCTGCTATATTGCCTTGAGTTGTAAGGTGGATCAATGAAAGCTACATCTATTTTTCTTTTTTCTTTGATAAAATCTTTAACAAGCTTATTTGAATCTTCTTTAAAAATTTCTACTTTAGATTTTGTAGTAATTGGTCGGATAAGCTCAAAAATAAATTTATCTTTTAATGCTATATTTTTACGATAGGCATCATAATGTCCCACTGTGTTTGCTACTTTATCAAGACTATATAAAAGGCTTGAAAGTAAAATATAATACTCTTTTGTGTTTATTTTTTTACTCTCTTTTAAATTTTCTATTTCTTCTCGTATTGTGCCTATTTTTATGGAATCTTTTAAGCTAAAAAACTTATCTCCAAAATTTAAAGAATAATAATTTTGCTCTTTAGAATCTATTGCGTTAAAAGCATTAACTAGCTTTTCCAATGTGTCTTTACTAAAAGCTTCTTGCTTAAAAAATCCTTGATAAATTACATAGTTTGAATGTAAAAAATCATTAATTATAAAATGATTGAAATATGGATTTTTTAAAAAATATTCACCCACAACTCCAGTACCACCAAAGACATCAAAAAAGCTTAAATCATTATATTTTGTGTAATCAAAGCCTTGCTTCAAAGTGTAATCTATAGAGTCTAAAAGCTTGGTTTTGGCGCCTGTATAACGACGCGATGAAATGTTAAACATTAATTAAACCTTTTATAAAAGGAGCTATTTCATTGTTATACCATTTGCTTCCCCAAGTATTTTTACTACCCAAAAGACTATAAAAATACTCTAATAACTTATCATAAGTGTGGTTTGTTTCTAAAATTATTTTTAAATCATCTACGCTTAAAGGTAGAATTTTCATTCCATAAATAAAGCTTGTATTATTTTCATAATAACATGTAAGCCTACTTCTAAAATCATTTAATACATTTTTATCTAAATATGGAGCAATAAAAATACCATAGCTTTGGGCTTGCACTTTGGTTTCCAAGCTTAGTAATAAATTCCCTAGATGCCTTGAAACACTCTCCATTTCTGCTCTTCTTTGATTTGTTTTTTCTGTTAAAGTTACTTCTATCATTAAAGAATGGTCTTTGTAATGATATATAAAATCTGCATTACCACCTACCGCATGACTTTTTGGCAACATTTCAGAATCTAGACTTAATCCAGCTTCTAAGATTCTATTCTTATTAAAATTATCGATATAGCACCAAGCAATCGCAATAATATATTCAAAAATAGTAGGTATAGTGGCTTCTGTAGTTACCAAATTAAAGATTTTTTCATCATTTTTTCTGTCATTAAAAAGGGGTAATATCTCACAAATTTTATCCTTTGAGAATCTCTCTTTTAGCAAAATATCTAATTTTTGATTATCTAAATTTGTTTTATAATTGCTTAAATCTTGCAGGGTTATAATATCAAATTCTTTTAGTAAAAGCTTCATTTCATTATCATTAAAATAATTGCTTAGCATATCTTTTGAAATAGTATTTTGTGCTATTGTGTTTAAAATGACTTCGCTTTTAGAATGCTTTAAAATAATCTTAAAAATAATGCTAACACTTACACAATCATCACTAAAATCAAAAATGCCTGTGAGTCTTAAATGTCTCTTATTTAAATCTAAATAATCATCTAAGTTCGATTGTATTTTGCTTGTGGCAATAAATCTAAAAAACCTCTTGCCAAAGTCTAAAATATCACCTTCACAAAAATGTGATAATTGCTCGATTTTGTCATCTATTTTTATTTTATAACAGATATAGCCTAAATAAAGTTCTTTAAAGCGTTTATATTTTGTATCTTTTGATTTTAAAAAGTTACTTAAAATAGCCTTGTCTTTTCTTTGTCTAAAATCTAAAAAGACCTTAAGTGCTTCGACAATATTCTTTGCGCTTTGATCCCCCTTTGCTGTTATGAAATATTTTATATCTATAACATCTTCTTGCAAATCTTTTAAAAAAGCCTCTAAATCATCTTTAAATTTTTGATTATTATCTAAAATTTCATTAATCATATTTCCATTTTTGGCACACTCACAAAAAGATTCTATATTTTTAAAATTATCAATAAGTGGTAGTAAATAAAAAATATCTCTGCTTAATGAGCCATTAAAATAACGAAAAACTTTTATATATTTTAAAAATAAGTCTTTTACATTATCTTTTTGAAACAAGAAACTAGATTTAAGAAAAAATAGTGAGATTAAATCAATTTGTAGAAAATCGTTTATTTCTTTGTAGCTTTGATTTTCTATTAAGCTTAAAAGTTCATATCCTTGTTCTGTAATTAGCTTTTCTTTTCTTTTGATAAGTCCATAATTTTCAAGTGGAGCTGATTTAACCCTAGCGTCTTTTGTGCCAAGATGTGTAGTTTTATTTTTTGATTTTAAAAGATTATGTTGTTCTAAAAGTTCTAAATAACGAATCTGCAACTCCGAATCATTACTCCAAACATCATTTTTAGAAGCATTTTTAAAAAGATCATCAAATAAGATAAGTTGTGTTTCAAAATTATAAAGCAAATTTTTTACTCTATTGCTTGTATTGCCAAAATAACTATATTTTATATCCATTTTTTAACTCAATAATTTGTAATTAACACTTCTTTAGATTCTGTTCTCTTGGTTTGATAGTTGCAGTTTTTATAATGAAAGTCCAAATTATGCACTTTTAGATGCGGATTAGAATCTAGCCATTTTTGAAGCAGTGTATGATCTACTCCCTTATGAAAAAGCACATTAGAGAATGCAAATTTGATATTTTTAGAATCTAGTTTTTGCATAAAATCATATAACATAAGTTCTATACTCTCACTCCATAATCCATTTTCATTATAACTTGCACAACTTAACAAATAAGGTGGATCAATATATACAAAATCATCACACTTAATGTTTGAAATATCAAAATCAACAAAATCCAAAGAGCTAAATTCTATATTTTTATTTTGCAATGCATTTATAAATTTTTTTAATTTTTCTTGCATATTTTTATTAAAATCCCTTTTACCACAAGGAAGATTGAAATCCCCTTTAGAATTAAATCGCATTTGATTATTAAAGCTAAAAATAAGCAATACAAAAAGTTCGAGCTGATTTTTATTTTTATTATAAGATTCTTTTAGCTTGGCAAATCCAGCTTTATTATAGCTTGATAGCCCATTGGCGCTATTGCAATTATAATATTTATAGCCTAGAATATCACTCTTTGAGAGATTGAATTTATCTATAATAAAAAAAATAGAATCTAAAAGATTCTCATAGTTTTGTTTTTGAAAGAGTCTAAAAATATCAATAAGTTCGCTTTGTTTGTCATTGAGAATAATTTTTTTAGCATTGATATTAATTCCAACACTCCCACCACCACAAAAAAGGTCGATAATTGTATTTATAGTTTTGGGAAACAGTGGTAAAATGCTTCGTAATAGTTTAAATTTTGAGCCGGTATAGTTAAATGGAGGATTTATAAAATCCATTTTATATACATGACACTCAAACGAACCTTTCACATAAGTCAAATACTACCCTTTTTTAGTTTTTGTTATTATATAGCACAAATGTTGATAGTCGTATTAAAGACTTATTTTTTATCACTTTTTCTATATTTTATCTTGACTTATAGCTACTCTAATGTTTTATAATTATAAAAAACCAAAAAAGGAGCAAAAATGCAATACAAAATTTTAGAAAACAATCGCATTGCAAGTAAAGGCTATGCAATGCTTAGCAAGGATGCGAAATTCACACCCTTTGAATTTAGCCGCCATGCTATTGGCGATAATGATATTTTGATTAAAATCCTATATGCAGGCATTTGTCATAGCGATATTCACACCGCAAGAAGCGAGTGGGGAGAAGCTACTTATCCTTGCGTGCCTGGGCATGAGATAGCAGGAGAAGTTATCGCTGTGGGTAAAAATGTGAGTAAATTTAAAGTAGGAGATTACGCAGGGGTTGGTTGTATGGTAAATTCATGCGGTGAGTGCGATGCTTGCAAACGCTCACAAGAGCAGTTTTGCGAAAATGGCAAAACCATCTTTACTTACAATAGTTGTGATGTATTTCATGGCAATGAAAACACTTATGGGGGCTACTCAAACAACATAGTTGTAAGTGAAAAATTTGCCGTTTGTGTGCCAAAAGATGCACCGATGGAAAAAGTCGCGCCTTTGCTTTGTGCAGGAATTACCACTTATTCTCCGCTTAAATTTTCAAATATCAAAGAAGGCTCAAGCGTAGCAGTAGCGGGATTTGGCGGACTTGGTATGATGGCGGTTAAATATGCTGTTAAAATGGGTGCAAAGGTTAGCGTTTTTGCTAGAAATGAAAACAAAAAAGCCGATGCTTTGGCTATGGGCGTGAGTTCTTTTTATACAAGCACAGATAAAAATGCTGTAAAAGAACGCTTTGATCTTATCATCTCTACCATCCCAACTCCTTATGATCCTAGTGCTTATATGGATTTGCTTAAATTTGGCGGTGAAATGGCGATAGTGGGTTTGCCACCTCACGAAGTTGCTCCAAGTATCAGCGTGATAACCTTTGTACATAAAGCGGGTAAAAAAGTCTATGGTTCGCTAATCGGCGGGATCGCAGAAACTCAAGAAATGCTTGATTTTTCTTTAAAACATGAAATTTATCCAGAAACTGAACTCATCACTTCAAAAGATATCGACAAAGCTTATGAAAATCTAACCTCAGGAAAGGCTAAATTTCGCTATGTCATTGATATGAGAGATGAGTAAATTCAAGACTCTTTAAGAGTCTTGAAATTATACCAAGAAATGAAAAGCAAAATCGCACTAGCGCCCAACATAAAAAAGCCAAAAAAGGCGTTAAAATAACTTACAATCAAAGCCACCATAAAAAATTTATATACAAATAAAAACTCGTTCCAAGAACTAATTTTAACCATTGTTTTAAAATGAAAATAGCCTAAAATAAAAGCAAGAGTGGTAAAAAATGCACAAAAATAAAATGCTAATTTTCCTTTTGTTTGTGAAAATAAAAAATTATTATATTCTATATAACATTGATAAAAACCAAAACTTGCTAAAACACAAAATAAAAATCCTAAAAAAATTAAAGCAAAGCTTATGCTTTTAAGCTTGAAAGAAAGCAAAATAATATTTAAAAAATAGAGTAAAATTCCACAAATCATACTTATAAAAATCAATGTCAAAATAATAATATTTCTTTCTTCTATAAAATAATCAAAAAATAAATAAAAGCATAAAGCAATACTTAAAGCAAATGCAAAAATGGCTAAAAATGCTAAAATTTTTATAGTTTTTATCATTTATTTTCCTTGTAATTTTTTATTTTCTTCTTCCCAATCGCACATTGCTTGTAAGATAGGAATTAAACTTTGTCCACGTTTGGATAAGCTATATTCTACCTTGGGTGGAATTTGAGCGTATTCTTTTCTGATAATCAAACCATCGTTTTCTAGTTCTCTTAAGGTATTGGTTAAAGTTTTAAAAGATATGGAGCTTAAAAAGCGTTTGAGTTCATTATAACGTACGATTTCATAGCGAAATAAGCAGTATAAAATACTCATTTATATTTTCCATTAATTAATGCTAGAGTATAGTTAAATCCACATTCTTCGAAATTGCACGGAGAATTCTCTTTAGTCATTTAACATTCCTTTAGTATAGTATATTACTTTATTTTCTGTATTGAAAATGATATTATGCTAAGTTATAATTGTATCATAAATTTAAAAAAGGATAAAAATGAAAAATATACTCTTACTTAATGGCGCTAAAGAATTTGGAAATTCAAAAGGACAACTTAATTTGACATTGCATAATCATGCTTTGGAAATTTTAAAAACATTAGGATACGAAGTAGATCAAACTCACATAGATCAAGGATATGATCCTAAAGAAGAGATACAAAAATTTATAAAAGCTGATGCTGTGATCTATCAAATGCCAGCTTGGTGGATGGGCGAGCCTTGGATAGTTAAAAAATATATCGATGAAGTGTTTGGTTTGGGTGCTGGAGTGCTTTTTAAAAATGATGGAAGAACTCATGAAAATCCTAGTAAAAACTACGGAAAAGGTGGTTTAGATCATGGTAAAAAATACATGTTTTCTCTCACTTGGAATGCACCTCTTGAAGCCTTTAATGATAAAAATGAATTTTTTGAAGGAAAGGGTGTAGATATGGTGTATTGGCATTTGCATAAGGCTCATGAATTTATAGGTATGAAAGCTTTACCAACTTTTATGTGTAATGATGTGGTAAAAAATCCTCAAGTGGAAAAATATCTAAACGAGTATGAACTACACTTGAAAAAAATTTTTTAAAAAATTTGACTTAAAAATTTCAAGGTGTAACATTGACTCGAACAAAGTATTTGTATATCTTGCTTGTTATTGCTATGTTTTTATGGGGCTCATCTTGGCCAACATCTAAGATTTTAGTAAATTATACGGATACTTCTATTATTACCTTTTGGCGTTTTTTCTTTGTTGTATTGGGTTCATTTTTTGTTTTAAACTTCTTAAAAATTCCTCTTAAAATCGAAAAAACTGCCTTAAAATGGGTATTGATAGCAGGAGTTTTAAATGGGCTTTATGCCTTTGTATTTTTTATCGCTATAAAGCATGGCTTGCCAGGCAAAGGAGGGGTTTTAGTAACCACTATGATTCCTATATTTTCTTATTTGATATTTATGTTAGCAATATTTTTTCAAAAAAATAAAAAATCAACTCACAAGATCACAAAGAGTGAAATTCTAGGCTTATTTTTAGGTTTGATTTCAGGGCTTTGTTTGCTAAATTTAGGCTCTATGGAAGAGCTTTTGGGTAAGTTTAATGCTTTGTTTTTAAGCTGTGCTTTTATATGGGCTTTGATGGCTGTTTTTACTCATAAAGCAAAAGGGACTCATCCTTTGGCGATTAATTTTTATATCAACCTTATGTCGTTATTGATGTTTTCATGGGTGTTGTTTGATCTTAAAAGTTATGAGATCTTTCAATTTGATTTTAAATTTTGGATCAATCTTTTTGTGGTGGCTTTTTTATCTACGGTGGTAGGTACGAGTATATATTATTATGGAATTCACATTTTAGGAAGCGTAAAAGCAAATTCTTTTGTTTTAATCACTCCTGCTAGTGCTTTAATTTGCAGTTATTTTATACTAGACGAGGTGCCAAATGCACTTACCTTGTTAGGTTGTGCCTTGGCTATAGGTGCTATATATTTTATCAATATTTATGGTAAAAAAGCTTAGATTAAATTTTCAAAATCAAGATTGATTTTTTGATCCATAGCTTTAAATTTCATTTCTCTTTGTTTATAAAGTTCTAAGGCTTCTTGCATGCTAATGCTTTGAAATTTAAAGCTAGAACCTAATTTAGCTTGTGCGAGTAAGCTTAGATCATTTTCTATAACCGTGGCTATTTTTGTATAGCCTCCTGTGCTTTGTCTTCCTGCCATTAAAATGATAGGAATACCACTTTTTGGCACTTGTATACTTCCAAAAACCGCAGGATCTGAGATGATATCTGCTGAGTTTTTATGCTCTATACTTTCACTAGATTCTGCATAAATTGCCATTCTATCGCTTTTTAAACCTACTTTATAAGTAGTATTTAAAAAGGTTTCTATGCCTTTTTGGGTAAAAGCATCTTCATTTGTTCCTAAAATAACGCGTATAATAGGCTCTTTAGGGCTTTTAAAAAGAGGGTTTTCACATTCTCTAGCTTCTAAATTAAAAGGTATAAAAGTATTATGAGTATTTAAAATATCATCTTTTTGCAAAGCTCTTCCTTCAAAAACTCCAGCTCCCATTTTAGCATCACTGGATTTAGAGTTTAAAAAACTTTTTACTTCAAAGCCACCCGCTACGCATAAATACCCACGAAAACCTATTTTTGCTAAATCAAGTTCTAAAATATCGCCTTTATTTGCTTGATATACTTTGCAAGTTTTGATTTTTTGATTATCAAGCTTTGCCTCAAATTCAGCTCCACTTAAAACAAAATAATTCTCATCTAAAAATTCGTATTTTCCACCCTTTAAACAAAGCTCAATTCCTGCTTCATCTTGTTTGTTTCCAAGCAAGATATTTGCCATTCTTAAAGCATCTTCATCCATAGCTCCACTTCTTGCTATGCCAAATTTAGCAAATTTTTTTCTACCAAAGTCTTGCAAACTTGAATTTATAGACGCTTCAATGATTTTTATACTCATAAATTTCCTTTTGATAGACTTTTTTAGCAACTTGCTCTTGGATATCGAAAAATTCATCTTTTGAAATGGCTTTAAATTTTAAAAACATACCCGCTTTTAAAAGAGTGGGATTTTTTTCATCTTCTTTATCAAAAAATTCCAAAGGTGTTCTAGCAATGATTTGCCAACCCCCTGGGCTTGATATAGGATAAACTCCTGTTTGCTTATCAGCTATGCCTACACTTCCAGCTTCTATTTTTGCTCTAGGGCTTGAAAGGCGTGGGGTAAAAAGTCTTTCATCTAAACCTCCAAGATAAGGAAAACCTGCCATAAAACCTAGCATAAAAACAAGATAATAAGGTTTAGTGTGAAGAGATATAAGCTCTTCTTTTGAAATTTGATTGTGTTTGCACACAAATTCTAAATCCAGCCCAAATTCTTCATCATAACAAAGTGGAACTTCTATACAAAGACTTGAGTTTTGCTCCGTAAGTTTGATATCCTTTTTAATTTTTTCCAAAAAATCAAGCAAAGAATTTAAAGAAAGCACGCAAGGATTAAAGTATATCAACAAACTTGCATAAGTACTTACCAACTCATCAATACCATAAATTTCACCTTCTTTTAGGGCTTTTTGTATCCTTTGTTCTGTGCTTAAAACATAGGCATTGATTTGAGGTGAAATTTCTTGCTCAAAACGCAAAAGCAAAGCTTTACTTCCACTAAAATGCACACTAAACATTGCTAAAACTTATATAAAATTTTCCAAAGCACAAATTTGAATTTGCTCTTTTTTTAAATTTTCTTTGATTTTTTTAACAAATTCTAAAGCTTTTGCATTATCCCCATGAACACAAATACTATCGGCTTTTAAATCAATTTCTTTGCCATTTATGCTTGTAACTTTGCTTTCTTTTATCATTTTTATCACGCGTTTGATAGCTAAATTTTCATCGTGTATTAACGCCCCTTCTAATTTTCTTGAAATTAAAGTGCCATCATCATTATAGGCACGATCCGCAAAAACTTCATTAGCATATCTTAAACCCTTTTTCTTAGCTGCTTCATTCATAGCAGAATTACTAAGCCCTAGAAAAATAATATTTTCATCAAAACTCGCCACTGCCTCACAAAGTGCTAAGGCTAAATTTTCATCAATAGCTGCCATATTATAAAGCGCCCCATGGGCTTTAAAATGCTGTATTTTCATACCTTTTGCCTTAGCAAAGCCAAATAAAGCTCCTAGTTGATACAAGGCATAGTTTTTAGCCTCTTCAAAGCTTATTTGCATATTGCGTCTTCCAAAACCCAAAAGATCAGGATAAGATGGATGTGCTCCTATGCAAACACCATTTTGCTTGGCTAAATTTAAGGTTTCATCCATCACACAAGGATCACCCGCATGAAAGCCACAAGCGATATTTACTGAACTTACAAATTTTAAAATTTCTTCATCCATTCCCATTTTATAGGCGCCAAAACTTTCCCCTAAATCACTATTTAAATCCACTTTGAACATTATTTGACCTTGTATATTTAATTATTGATTTTATTATATCTAAAGAAGAATTTTAAATAAACTAAAAGTTTTGAAAAATAAATAAAAAAGTTACAATAAGTAAAAAATGATATTTTAAGCAGGTTAAAACCTGCTTAATTTTTAGTCTTTTCTTGTTTTTGCATCAATTACAAATAAAGGTTTATTAAGAAGTTTAAAATCAGCAATGAAATTTAAAGTCTTATCACTTGTTACCCATTTGATAAATTTACTAGCTTCTGTATAATTTACATTTTTACAATGCTTAGGATTTGTCGCTATAACAGAATAAAAATTTTTAAGACTATCATCGCCTTCATTTACAATGACTAAGTTTGGTTTGCCTTTTTCATTGGCTTCATATTTGATATAAGTACCACGATCGGTTAAAATCACACCTTTTTTTTCTTCAGCGATTTTAATGCTTGCTAACATACCTTGTCCGCTTTGTTGATACCAGCTTTGCTTTTCAGGAACACCGCCAAGATTTTTCCAAAGGCTTTTTTCTTTATTGTCAGTGCCTGATTTATCGCCTCTTGAGATGAAAGTAAGCTTTTCATTTTTGATAAGTTCTAAGCTTTCTTTTAAATTTTTACCTTTAAATTTAGAAGCTAAAGATTTATCTGCGATGATGATAAAATCATTATACATCACAGGAGTTCTATCTACACCAAAGCCTTTTTTCATAAATTCTTTTTCAGCCTTTGGAGAATGCACAAAAAGCACATCAGCATTGCAATCTTCACCCATTTTTAAAGCCGCACCTGTTCCTACGGCAACCCATTTTAAGGTATTGCCACTTTCTTTTTCATAAAGAGGTTTTAGAGCATCTAAAAGTCCTGTATTGTCAGTGCTTGTTGTAGTTGCCATTTTAAGTTCTGCTGCACTTGCACTTAAAGCTAAAGCAAGGGCTAAAGAAATGATTTTTTTCATTTTTTTTCCTTATAAATTTACATAAAAAAATATTTTAGCATAATTATGCTAAAATTACTTATTTTAAAAAGGATATTTTTGGATTATATTTTTGATGGTTTTAAACAGGCTTTATTTTTACTTTTCAATGCTGATGAAAGCGTAATTTCAGCTATAAAAACTACACTTTTAAGCTCAAGTATTTCTATAGTTTTAGCTTTGCTTATAGGTTTTCCTTTGGGATTTATCTTAGGTTTTTTTGATTTTAAATTCAAATGCTTTATAAAACTTATCATAGATACTAGCCTTTCTTTTCCAACAGTTGCAGTAGGACTTATACTTTATGCACTGATTTCAAGTCGAGGACCTTTGGGAGAATTTGGACTGCTTTTTACTATAAAGGCTTTAATTTTAGGGCAGTTTATCTTAGCGCTTCCTATAGTGATCGCACTTTTTTCAAATTTGATAGAAAATATGAATAAAAAACATTTTTTACTTATAAAATCTTTTCACCTAAGTCCTTTAAAACTTGTTTTAACGATGATTTATGAATTACGCTTTGCTTTGATTAGCGTCATTGCACTAGCTTATGGACGCATTGTAGCAGAAGTAGGAGTAGCGATGATAGTAGGTGGAAATATCAAATACGACACTAGAACCATAACCACAGCTATTTCTCTTGAAACAAACAAAGGCGAATTTGCTAGCGGTATAGCTTTGGCTTTGGTTTTAATTCTCATTGCCTTTTGTTTAAATTTCATCACGCACAAACTCAAAAGAACATAAAATGATAGAAATTTCTAATCTTTTTTTCAACTATCAAAACAAAGAAGTTTTAAAAATCAAAAATTTAAAACTTGATACAAGTAAAATTAGCATCTTAATGGGAGCGAATGGAAGTGGAAAATCTACATTTTTAAGAATATTAAAATTTTTAGAAGGAGATTTTTCAAAAAATATTTCTTATTTTGGAAATTTTAAACCTAATAATAAACAAAAGCGTGAAATTTATTTGCTTTTTCCAGAGCCTATTTTGTTAAATCGTAGTGTAAGGGCAAATTTTTTATTTACCTTAAAAACTTATGGGATTAAAGAAGATATTGAAGAACGCATAAAAGAAAGTTTGATGTTTTTAAATTTAGATGAAAGTCTTTTAAGTAAACATCCTAATGAACTTTCATCAGGACAAAGTCAAAAAATAGCTTTTGCTATAGCTTTAAGCGTAAGAGCGAAGTATTATTTACTTGATGAACCAAGTGCTTTTTTGGATAAAAATACTACACTTTTATTTAAAAAAGCTATTCTTAAAATGCATGAAAATTTCAATACAGGTTTTTTAATCGCAAGTCATGATAAACATTTTTTAGATTCTTTGGCGCAAAAAAAACTTTATTTGCACAGTGGAGAAATTTTAGAATTTGAAAATACTAATGTTTTTGAACTAGAAAATCAAGGTGTGAAATTTTGTAATTTTATAGATTTTAGTAATTGTAAAAAATATAAAGATTTTAAAAAACCTCCAAGTAAAATTGCTATTGATCCTTATAAAATTTCTTTTTTTAATTCTAAAAATATTCCAAAAAATAATTATGATTTTATTTTAGAAAAATGTTATATTATAGCACTTAGAAGTAGGAAAAGTGATGTTTTTATAAGGGTAAGTTGTATGGATAAAATTTTAGAATTTGCCTTGGAAAAACAAGAATTTTTAAGATTCGATTTAAAATTATACGAAGAACTCAGTCTTTATTTTTATGAAGATGCAATATGTTTCTTAAATTAACATACATTATAAAATTTAAATAAAATATTACAAATATTCCCATTTTTTATAAAATTTATCTTAATTATTTTTTAAATTTGTATTTCATACAAATAAACTCTTATATAATGTTTAAAAATAACCATATAAGGAGTTTTTATGCTTAATCAAAATAATCAAGAGCTTTTTAAGCCAAGTAAAGAATTTTCTCGTAATGCTCGTATAAAAAATTTATGTGAATACTATGATTTATGCGATGAAGCCAAGGAAGATTTTGAAGGTTTTTGGAAAAGACAAGCATTTGAGAAGATTGAGTGGTTTTCGCCTTTTTCAAGAGTGCTAAATGAGGATAAAGCTCCATTTTATAAATGGTTTGAAGGTGGAACTTTAAATGTAAGTTATCAATGTCTTGATCGTCATATGAAAACAAGACGCAATAAAGCTGCTTTGATTTTTGAAGGTGAAATGGGGGATTATGAAGTTTATACTTATAGAAGATTATTGCATGAAACTTGCAAGGCGGCTAATTTGCTTAAAAAATTCGGAGTAAAAAAAGGCGATAGGGTTGTAATTTATATGCCTATGATTCCAGAAACAGCTATAGTAATGTTAGCTTGTGCAAGGATTGGGGCTATTCATAGTGTAGTATTTGGAGGGTTTTCTCCTGAAGCCTTAAGAGATAGAATTATAGATGCAGGAGCTAAACTTGTAGTAACGGCTGATGGTGCTTTTCGTCGTGGCAAACCTTATATGTTAAAACCTGCAGTAGATAAGGCTTTAAGTGAAGGGTGTGAAAGTGTAGAAAAAGTACTTATAGTTATACGCAATAATGAGCCTATAGAATATATTAAAGGAAGGGACTATGTTTATAACGAACTTGTGAAAAATGAGTCTTATAAGTGTGAACCCGAAATTATGGATAGTGAGGATTTGTTGTTTTTACTTTACACTTCAGGATCAACGGGTAAGCCAAAAGGAGTTATGCATGCAAGTGCAGGATATATACTTTGGGCACAAATGACTATGGAATGGGTTTTTGATATTAAAGATTATGATAATTATTGGTGTAGTGCTGATGTGGGTTGGATTACAGGACATACTTATGTAGTTTATGGGCCTTTAGCATGTGGAGCAACGACTATAATGCATGAAGGAACTCCTACTTATCCAAATTCTGGGCGTTGGTGGAGAATGATAGAAGAGTATCAAATAAGCAAATTCTACACTTCGCCAACTGCCATAAGAATGCTTCATGCTGATGCACCTAATGAGCCAAGAAAATATGATTTAAGTACGCTTGAAGTGCTTGGAACGGTTGGAGAGCCTATCAATCCTAGTGCTTGGAAGTGGTTTTATGATGAAATAGGGGGAACTAAAAGTCCTATAGTCGATACTTGGTGGCAAACAGAAACAGGTGGGCATATGATCACGCCTTTACCAGGCGCCACTCCTTTAAAACCAGGTTGTGCCACCTTGCCTTTGCCAGGGATTTTTGCAGAAGTTATTGATGAAGAAGGTAATAAAAAAGATGAAGGTGAAGATGGGTTGCTTTGTATAACTAAACCTTGGCCTTCGATGATTCGTGGAATTTGGGGCAATGATGAACGCTATATAGAAAGTTATTTTTCTCAAGCTAAAAAAGATGGAAAAGCTGTATATTTTAGTGGCGATGGTGCTTTTTATGATAAAAATGGTTATATTACCATCACAGGAAGAACAGATGATGTGGTCAATGTTGCAGGACATCGTATAGGAACGGCTGAAATTGAAAGCGCTATTGCTAAACATCCAAGTGTAGCAGAATCAGCTGTAGTGAGTATTTTGGATACGATTAAGGGCGAGTCATTGTTTGCTTTTGTAGTTTTAAGTCCTGCATCCAGTTGTGATCTTGGCGGAGCTATAGAAACTTTAAAAGAACTTAATGACATTTTAAGAGTAGAAATAGGACCTATAGCTAAAATAGAAAAAATTCTTTATACTCCAGGTTTGCCAAAAACTAGAAGTGGTAAAATAATGAGAAGAATTTTAAGAACTATAGCAAGAGGCGAAGAAATCAAACAGGATATTTCAACACTTGAAGATTCTAAAGTAGTAGAAACCATTGTTAAATTAGCTAAGGCAGAGTTTGAATAACAAGGTAAAAAGAACTTTGCCTAGTTGCATGAAAATTCATAAAAATAAGCTATAATGATAAAAAAATAAAAGGAAATTTTTATGCTTCAAACTTGTATTTTCCCTGCGGCAGGTTATGGGACGAGATTTTTACCTGCAACAAAAACTTTACCTAAAGAGATGTTACCTATCTTAACCAAGCCTTTGATCCATTATGGAGTTGATGAAGCTTTAGAAGCAGGAATGGAAAATATGGGATTTGTCACAGGGCGTGGAAAAAGAGCTTTGGAGGATTATTTTGATATTTCTTATGAACTTGAACATCAAATTTCAGGTACAAAAAAAGAATACTTACTTGATGAAATTCGTTCTTTAATCAATCGTTGTACCTTTACTTTTACAAGACAAAATCAAATGAAAGGCTTAGGTGATGCGGTTTTAAAAGGTAGACCTTTGGTTGGCGATGAAGCTTTTGGCGTAATTTTGGCTGATGATTTGTGTGTTAATGAAGAAGGCTTAAATGTTATGGCTCAAATGGTAAAAATTTATGAAAAATATCGCTGCACCATCATAGCTGTGATGGAAGTACCAAAAGAACAAGTTTCAAACTATGGAGTAATTTCTGGAAATTTTGTAGAAGATAATCTTATCATGGTTAATTCTATGATAGAAAAACCAAGTCCTGATGAAGCTCCAAGTAATCTTGCTATCATAGGAAGATATATTTTAACTCCTGATATTTTTGGAATTTTAGAAAATACTCAAGCAGGAAAAAATAGCGAAATTCAACTTACCGATGCGCTTTTAACTCAAGCAACCAATGGTATGGTTTTAGCTTATAAATTTCAAGGGAAACGTTTTGATTGTGGAAGTGTAGAAGGCTTTGTAGAGGCGACAAATTATTTTTATGAGAAAAGTAAATGTTAAACAATACGCTTTTTTTTAAACAAAGTGAAATTCACACTATAAGTTCTTATGCAAATCGTATTAATGATGAGGTAAAAAGTGGAGATATAGGGTATTATCATCTTATTGACACAAGTTTAAATTTAATCGATGAGAGCTTGCAATTTATTCAAGATAAAGAGTATGTAAAAAATATCGTTTTAGTGGGAATGGGAGGTTCAAGTTGTGGTGTAAAAGCCTTGCGTGATATGCTTTTTAATGAAAAAAGCAACCAAAGAGAGCTTTTTATACTCGATAACACAAGCTCGCATTCTTTTAATAAGACTTTAGAAAAAATCAAGCTTGAAGAAAGTTTGTTTTTAATCATCAGTAAAACAGGTAGCACTATAGAAGTTGTATCGCTTTTTAAACTTCTTATTGAGTATTTTAAACTTGATATGCAAGAATTAAAAAAATACTTTGTTTTTATTACCGATAAGGATTCAAAACTTCATCAAGAAGGTGAAAATTTAGGTATTAAATGCTTTTTTATCCCTGCAAATGTAGGAGGTCGTTTTAGCATACTTTCAGCCGTAGGTATAGTTCCGCTTTGTTTTTGTGGCTATAATGCCAAAGCTCTTTTAGAAGGAGCTAAAGCTTGTTTTGAAGATTTTTTTACTCACAAAAAAGATGAAATTTTACAAAAAGCTTATCATTATTGCACGCATAAAAATGCCAATATCAATGTACTTTTTTCATATAGCGATGCTTTTAAAGGCTTTAATGAATGGTATATCCAGCTTATTGCTGAAAGTTTAGGTAAAAAGCAAGGCTATAAACGCATAGGTTTAACTCCTATTGCACTCATTGGCGCAAGAGATCAGCATAGTTTTTTACAGCTCATTATGGATGGACCTAAAAATAAAACTGTAACTTTTTTAAAAATCAAAGACGCTCAAAAAGCGCCTATTATCCCTGATATTCATTTTAAATTTTTAGATTCTTTAAGCAATAAAGTCAATCTTCACGAACTTTTAAACGCTCAATGTGATGCAACTATGCACGCTTTAATCGCCGAAAATTTGAGTGTTGATGTGATAGAACTTGAAAAACTTGACGCTTGGCATGCGGGATATTTGATGTATTATTATGAACTTTTTACTTCAACTTGCGGTGTTATGCTAGGGATTAACACTTATGATCAACCTGGTGTGGAAGTTGGAAAGTTGATCTTAAAAAATATATTAAATTCTTAATCAAAATTCATTAAAAAAGAGTATAATGATTTTAAATTAAAATTATAATAAAAATTTTTAATTAATAATAATTATTATTTAAGAATTTTATGTTATAATTTTAAAAATCAAAAAAAGGAGTCAATCATGTCAGTTACGAAACAATTATTACAAATGCAAGCAGATGCTCATCATCTATGGGTTAAATTTCATAATTATCACTGGAATGTAAAAGGTTTGCAATTTTTTTCTATACACGAATACACAGAAAAAGCTTATGAAGAAATGGCAGAACTTTTTGATAGTTGTGCTGAAAGAGTTTTACAACTTGGCGAAAAAGCTATCACTTGCCAAAAAGTTTTAATGGAAAATGCAAAAAGTCCAAAAGTTGCAAAAGATTGCTTTACTCCACTTGAAGTCATAGAACTGATCAAACAAGATTATGAATATCTTTTAGCAGAATTTAAAAAACTCAATGAAGCAGCAGAAAAAGAAAGTGATACCACAACAGCTGCTTTTGCGCAAGAAAATATCGCAAAATATGAAAAAAGTCTTTGGATGATAGGCGCTACTTTGCAAGGTGCTTGCAAAATGTAATTTAAGGGGCTTTATGCCCCAATTATACAAACTAGGTTATAATATCCTTTTTTAAAGGATAAAATTGAAAGTACTTAATTTTTTTTATGAAAACCATCCTAAATTTGAAGTAAGTTATGAAAGAAAAAATCAAATTTCAAAACCAAATATTATCATAAAAGGCCCACGATTTTGTGGTAAAAAAACACTTATTTTTAATTTTTTATCTCAATTTAAAGCAAGTGAAATTTTGTTTTTAGATTTATATGATACACGCTTTGAAAAACAAAGTTTAGAAAGACTTGCTGATTTTTTGAATGAAAATTTACAAATTAAAATTCTTTGCCTTTATAATTTGGATTTTATCCCTAATTTAGAAAAAATTAAAATTCCCATCATCTTAAGTACAAATATAAAAGATTTAAATATAAATGGGTTTGAAGAACTTGAACTTGATTATTTTGATTTTGAAGAATTTATTAGTGTAAGTAAGAAAAATTTACCTATAAATAATTTAGTAGGTCTTTTTTTGCAAAGTGGACGCAGTAAATTTGGAGAAAAAAACATACTTCTAAGACAAAGCTTTACTCTTTTAGAATTAGAAATTTTAAAGTATTTAGCTTTAAATTTGGGTCAGCAAATCAGTATTTCTAAGATATTTATAGAACTTAAAAAAAGATTAAAAACTTCAAAAGATAGTGTTTATCAAGCTATAAAAAAATTAGAAAATACTTATGTGATCTATACTTTAAAACATGATGAAAAAAAACTTCAAAAGATTTATTTTAAAGATTTTGGCCTAAGAAATAATCTTTGTATTTCAAAGGATTTTTCGCATTTATTTGAAAATTTAGTTTTAAGCGAGTTGTTTAAATTTAAAGAAGATTTTTTTTATAACAAATACTTTAACTTTTATAGCCAAATATCTAAAATTGCTTATATTTCAAGTCCAACTTTAGATATTGATTTGATTAAATTACGTGCTAAGAAAATTTTACCAAAGGCTTTAGAACTTGGAATTTTTCATGTGATTTTTATCACTCTTTCAAGCGAGGATAGTTTTTTTGAGCAAGGGGTTAAATTTGAAGTCATATCTTTTGATAAATTTTCACTTGGATTTTAGGCGTTGTTTGAGTTTGTATCGTATTTTTCAAGGTTGTATCTTTTGATGATTTTTGTAATAAGATTGATATAATATCCCTTACGTTCAGAATAAGAATCTAAAGTTTTAATAGCCTCTAGCCCTGTTATCTCTTTGCCTTCGCTTGCAAATTTAGCTCTTGCATCGCGAAACTTTTCATAAGCAAAATGACGATTTAAATTTAAAACATAAGAGTAAACACTATCTTGCAGACTATCAAAAATCTTAATTTTATGTTTTTTATCTGGATGTCTTAAATCAGGAATTAAACCTTTCTCACCCCAAGTCCATTCTCCAAAAAGATTATTTGCTTCTCTTGCGAAGCGACTTGTACCTGTAGCACTTTCAACTAAAGCTTGGGCTATACCCATGGATTTTGGAATTTTTTGAATACGTTTTTTATATTCTGCAAAATCATAAAGATTTTCAATGCGATATTTGTTTTTTATCGTGATAAGTTTTTCAAGATTTGTTTGACTTGAAGTCCTAAAGCCTGTTTTGTAAGCATCTTTAAAAAAGGCTTCAATAAAAGCTCTTTCTTGTTCAATTTTTTTAAAGCTTTGATCAAACATTTCATTCATTTTTATAAAAAAAATTTGTCTTTTTTGATCTATATCAAGTTTGTAATATTCCTCTCCAAAGCCATTTTTTAGATCATCAGCAAAAAGTGGGATTAGAAAAAGACTAAGAAAAATTATAATTGGCTTCAAAACAATACTTTACCTTTCCTTCAAAAAACAATTCTTCATTTTTATATGTAAACCCAACCTCTTCACCACTTTTAGGAGTTATTTTAACTTTATTTTGTACTTTTTTATTTAAAAATGCCAGATAAAAACAAGCCCCCATTCCTGTGCCACAAGCTAAGGTTTCATCTTCAACTCCGCGTTCATAGGTACGAACTTTTAAATGATTTTCATCTAAAATTTTTACAAAATTAACATTGGCATTATATTTTTGTCTCATTTTTTGACAAAGTATTGTATCAAATTCATCTAAATTTTGACAAAAATGCACTAGATGTGGAACTCCAGTGTCGCAAAGTTGCCAAGTTTTTCCTAATTCTTCAAAAGTATTTTGCACGCTTTTTATTTTGCCTAAAGATACTTCAACTTTATCTTGATTTACCTTTGCTTTTATTATTCCTGCACCGGTTAAAAAACTCATGTTAGGATTTATTTTGTTAATATGATGTGCAAAATGTGCCGCAGCCCTTGAGCCATTGCCACACATAGCAGCCCTTGAGCCATCGTTATTATAAAATTCCCATTCAAAGTCGTATTTTTCATGAGGCAATATCACGATAAAGCCATCCCCACCTATGCCCTCATAACGATTGCAAAGTTCTTTAGCTAAAGCACTTCTATCTTCTTTTCTATCAGCATTTGTTATGACAAAATCATTCCCACTTGCACAATATTTATAAAATTTCACATTTTTCCTTTAGAAATTTCTTGTATTACTTTAACACATTCTTGCCTAAAATCGACATAGGAATTAGTATTTTTAATGATAAAATCTGCTTTTTTAAGTTTTTCTTCAATATCTATTTGAGAATTAAGTCTCACTTTTGCAGCTTCTAGGCTGAGCTTATCTCTTTGCATGATTCTTTTAAGGCTTAATTCTTTAGGTGTGTAAATTACAATGACTTTGCCTAAATTTTCATAAGCACCGCTTTCAAAAAAAAGAGGAATTTCTACAAAAAAAGCTTTATTTTCTTTATCTAGAATTTGCATTTGTTCTAAAATTTTAGCTCGAATTTTAGGATGAGTGAAATTTTCTAAGGTTTTTTTAGCTTCTTTGTTGTTAAAAACAATTTCTCCAAGGATTTTTCTATCGATTTTCTTTTCTTTTGTGAGTAAATTTTTTAAGTTAAAGGGAGAAAAAATCTTTTCAAGTTCTAAAGCATTTTCATCTAAAATTTTATGAGCAATTTTATCTGCGCTAATGCTTTTAAAGCCTAAAGAATTCGCTATTTCTATAAAAGTGCTTTTACCACAAGCAATTGAAGCGGTTACAAAAAAAGCATTTTTCATCTTATGCCTTATTAAAACTTTTTTCGTTAAAATACCTTTTTAGTTCTTAAAGGAAAATAAATGAAAATTTCATATGAAGATGCAGGCGTAAGTATAGATAATGGAAATGCCTTTGTAGAGGCTATAAAACCTTTGGTTAAAGAAACTTTTAATGATAATGTTGTAGGTGGAATTGGTTCTTTTGCTGGTGCTTTTAGAATGCCAAGTGGTTTTAAAAAGCCTGTGATTTTAGGTGCAACAGATGGTGTTGGTACCAAGCTTCGCTTGGCAATTGATGCTAAAAAATATGATACTATAGGGCAAGATTTAGTAGCAATGTGTGTGAATGATTTGATTTGTAATTTTGCTACGCCTTTGTTTTTCCTAGATTATTATGCTACAGCCAAGCTCGAAGTAGAAGTAGCAAAGGCTGTTGTATCAGGCATTGCCAAGGGATGTAAGATGGCAAATTGTGCATTAATCGGCGGAGAAACTGCTGAAATGCCTGGAATGTATGCAAAAGATGATTTTGATCTTGCGGGTTTTGCAGTGGGTATGGCTGAAGAAGATGAGATCGATAGAAGTAAATTTGTTAAAAATGGTGATATTTTATTGGCACTTCCTAGTTCAGGACTTCATTCAAATGGTTATTCTTTAGCTAGAAAAGTACTTTTTGAAAGTTTAAAATTAAAATTTGATGACAAGATAGGGGATAAAAATTTAATTGATATTTTATTAGAGCCTACAAGGATTTATGTGCGTGATTTTCTTACATTAAAGCCTTATATTAGTGCTCTAGCTCATATTACAGGGGGTGGTTTAGTAGAAAATTTACCACGCGTTTTGCCTCGTGGTATGGGTGCAACTATACGCAAACATCATCTTAAAACTCCTGAAATTTTTTATACTATAGGACAGGCTGTAGAAGAAAGCGAAATGTATAGAAGCTTTAACATGGGAGTGGGTTTAGTAATGGTTGTAGATCCTTCTAATGTAAGTAAGGTTTTAGAAAATTCAGATGCCTTTATTATCGGCGAAATTTGCATTAATGAAGGTATTGTTTTAGAGTGAAAACAAATTATTATGATTATTTATGTGCTAAAATGTATGTAATTTTGCCCATAAAAGCCCATAAAGACAAACTAAAATTTTATCTTTCTTATGTAAATAAGAAAGATAAAATTTTTAGAGTTAATGTGTGGAAATGGGCGGTTTTGATAAAAATTGCCAAAGATGATAAAACGAAATATTTTTGTTCGAATGTATTAAATAAAGGATAAAAATGCACAATTTAAATGAAGCTTTGTTTCAAAAAAAGATAAAAGAAATTCGCTTAAAAGCAATAGCGAGTATTATTTGTGGGTTTTTAGGTATCATTCCTTATCTTGGAGTTTTATTTGTTCTTGCGAGTTGGATTTTATTTTTTATTGTGCTTTATGATTTAAAAATCTATGGCGGTGCTAAAAATTTGTTTAAGAATTTCCTTATTAGTGTAGGGATTGGATTTTTTGGTATTCTTGTTAATACAAGTATTTTATTTGCAATGCTAAAGCCTAGAACTGGCATTTTTGGTGGGCTTTATTTTAATCAAGATAATATTTTTATGGCTATTGCTATATTTTTAGTATTACATTTTGCTATTTTGGCTTTGATTTTTCCTTTTTTTAAAGCTTTTTCTTATGAAATCGCTAGAGTAACAAAGCAAAAGTATTTTATTTATGCTTTTAATACTTGTTTTTTAGGGCTTCTTACTTTGATTATCGGCATAGGCTTGGTGTTTTTGCTAGCAAGTTTGGTTTTTTGGATTTTAGCGTGGGTCAAATTTAAAGAATTTGATGAGCAAGAACTTTCAAATTTAGAAGAAAGATTAGCAAAAGTACAAAAAAAGGTTTTTGATTTTGATTTAAAATGGATTAAAATCACAATGGCTTCATTTATAATTTTAAACTTGCTCGTTTTAACATTTTCGTTTATATCAGAAATTATTAGATTTGAAGATTTTAGGTTTTACTACACAAAAAAAACTTTATTTTACACAGCCATAATCCTAGCTTTGCTTAGTGTGTTTTTGTTTTGTAAAAAGATAAAAAATTACAAACTTTTTATTTATTTTTTTATATGGCAAGGTTTAAGTGTTTTTGGTAGTCATCTTCTTTTTATTCCTGATTTTATGGTAGATCAACGACCAGAAATTGTATATGGAAGTTTAAACATAATATTAAGTCTATGCTATATTATTTTTGCTTTTTTATTTTTTAAAATTTTGATTCAAATTACAAAGGAAAAACTTTTTTATCTTATTTTTGCATTTTATGTTTGCATAGAAATTTTGATAATATTAATTTTCTTTATTTTTATGATGGTTGATAACTATTATATATTTACAAAAAGTCCTATAAAGATGCTCATAGATAATTATAAATTACTTTTTCAAGTTGTTTATTTCGTTTCATTTTTAATTGTTTGGCTTATGCTTAAAGGACAAAAAAATGTAAAAATATGTTAGAATGATGAAAAAATACTATTTTACGTAGATGTTTATTAGGATATATTCGTATGTCTTAAAGCTCTTTATGGGGTGTTAAGTAATTATAATATTTAAAAATTAAAAAATATATAGTTTATCCACATTTTATAGTTTAACTTCTAAAAATTTGATCATCTCTTTTTTCATTTTTTAGAGCTAGAAAACATATGAGTGAAATTGCTTTAAAGTTAGTTAGAGCAGTTGATACTAAATATTTTGATAAGAAATTTAAATAGATTGATTTTACTTAAATTAAAGACTTTTTGCCTCGTGATACAAAATTAAGTGATGAATTTTTAGTTAAATTGATATTAAATATGAAAAAATTATAAATATTAATACTTTTTCAAATTAATAGTAAATATAGAGGGTTTGATTTTTTCACAAAAGATTTGGATAGAACTTGCAAAAAACTTTCTTCAATATTTATACTTTTAAATTTTGATGCAAATCCTATTCAATATAGCATTGGCAAAATAAACTAAAAAGCTTAAAATAGCTATACTCAAAAGAATTCCAAACCATGCAAAATTTCCTGTTCCAAGATTTGAAACCGCGTTAGTAAGGATATTAACTCCACCAAGTGCTTTAATGCCTTTAGCGCATACTCCAGCGGCGATGATTATGCTTACGACTGAGATAAAAATTTCAGCCATAGTCTTTTAAAATCACCATCATATCTTCGCCTAATTTTCTAGCATTTCTGTGTCTTGCAAATTCAACAAGAAAAACTAAAGAAATTCTTACAAAATTTGCTATCACAACATCGAGCTTGATAGTAAAAAAATACGCTATAAATAAAAATATAACAGGTAACCAAGGAAAGAGTATGTAAAAAGTAGGACATTTAGGATCAATGATTTGCGGAATTTCAACTTCATCATTTAAAACACCTTTTTCTTTATCTCTTTTATCAATCCAAGCAAAATAAAAAGGAATCAAGATGGCAATAATTACAACATAGGTAATCACACTATAAATTTGGTAATTTAAAAAAAGCCCTACGACATTATCACTTTGTCCTACCATATCTGCCATATTGATTGAATTTCCATCTTTTGGATCATAATCAAGTGCAATTAAAGAAAGCGCACATACGGCTGTAATAGGACGGATTTTAAGTGAGATTAAAACAGGATAAATACATGCTAACAAAAGCAAAAGCAATCCAGCATAGCTAGAAATGACGATTTTTAAAGCCATTCCAACAACAAAAGTTCCACTTAAAATCAAGTATTTATTTTTGATTTTTCCTAAGGGTTTATTTGCTAAAAAAGCAAGTTTTGCTGAAGCATTAATATGTTTCATATAAGCAGCAAAACCTGCCACACTCATGATAATAAGTCCTACTCCAGAAAGCTGACTTTTAAAAGTCGCTGTGATAAAAGCATAACTATCAAGTAAAACATTTAAAAGCTTGTATACTCTCTGCTTGGAGCTTTTGGTATAGGTGTTCCTGTGATATAAAAAGCAAAAATAAGCAAGATAATATTTGAAAGAAAAATACAAAAATGGGATCGTATTTTTTTGAGTATATCATAAAAATTAGCATAGGGTCTCTTGAATTTACAATAAATTGGATTTTATCTAAATTTTTAAATAAAAAATATTTTTTATTTAAAAATTACTTGTTTTTTGTATTATAAAATTAACATATATAGTTTGGTTACTGAAAAGTTTATGTTTGTTTAAAAAATGATTTTTGTATTATAATTATACACAAATCATAAATATTAAAAAGGATCTAGTGTGGCAAGAATTTTGGCATTTGATATAGGAATAAGCTCTATTGGCTGGGCATTTAGTGAAAATGATGAGTTAAAAGATTGTGGAGTTAGGATTTTTACAAAGGCTGAAAATCCCAAAACAGGAGAATCCTTAGCCTTGCCAAGACGCCTTGCAAGAAGTGCTAGAAAACGCCTTGCTAGACGCAAAGCAAGGCTAAATCACTTAAAACATTTAATCGCAAATGAATTTAAGTTAAATTACGAAGATTATCAAAGCTTTGATGAAAGTTTAGCCAAGGCTTATAAAGGATCTTTAATTAGCCCTTATGAGTTAAGATTTAGAGCTTTAAACGAGCTTTTAAGTAAGCAAGATTTTGCAAGAGTGATTTTACATATTGCAAAAAGGCGTGGCTATGATGATATTAAAAATAGTGATGATAAAGAAAAAGGTGCGATTTTAAAAGCTATCAAGCAAAATGAAGAAAAACTAGCAAATTATCAAAGTGTGGGCGAGTATCTTTATAAAGAGTATTTTCAAAAATTCAAAGAAAATTCCAAAGAATTTACAAATGTTAGAAATAAAAAAGAAAGTTATGAACGCTGCATAGCGCAAAGTTTTTTAAAAGATGAATTAAAGCTTATTTTTAAAAAACAAAGAGAATTTGGCTTTTCTTTTTCAAAAAAATTTGAAGAAGAGGTGCTTAGTGTAGCATTTTATAAAAGGGCTTTAAAAGATTTTTCTCATTTGGTGGGAAATTGTAGTTTTTTTACCGATGAAAAAAGAGCGCCAAAAAATTCGCCCTTAGCTTTTATGTTTGTAGCACTTACAAGAATTATCAATCTTTTAAACAATCTTAAAAATACTGAAGGAATTTTATATACAAAAGATGATTTAAACACGCTTTTGAATGAAGTTTTAAAAAACGGCACTCTAACTTATAAACAAACAAAAAAGCTTTTGGGTTTAAGTGATGATTATGAATTTAAAGGAGAAAAAGGAATTTATTTTATTGAGTTTAAAAAATACAAAGAATTTATAAAATCCCTAGGTGATCATAGTTTAAGCCAAGATGATTTAAATGAAATAGCAAAAGATATTACCCTTATAAAAGATGAGATTAAGCTTAAAAAGGCTTTAGCAAAATATGATTTAAATCAAAATCAAATTGATAGTTTAAGCAAATTGGAATTTAAAGACCATTTAAATATAAGTTTTAAAGCCTTAAAACTTATCACTCCTTTAATGCTTGAAGGTAAAAAATACGATGAAGCTTGTAATGAGCTTAATTTAAAAGTAGCAATCAATGAAGATAAAAAAGATTTTTTACCCGCATTTAATGAAACTTATTATAAAGATGAGGTAACTAATCCTGTGGTTTTAAGGGCGATTAAAGAATACAGAAAGGTCTTAAATGCTTTACTTAAAAAATACGGCAAAGTGCATAAAATAAACATTGAATTAGCAAGAGAAGTAGGTAAAAATTATAGCCAAAGAGCTAAAATAGAAAAAGAGCAAAATGAAAACTACAAGGCCAAAAAAGACGCCGAACTTGAATGTGAAAAACTAGGCTTAAAAATAAATAGTAAAAATATTTTAAAATTAAGATTATTTAAAGAACAAAAAGAATTTTGTGTTTATAGTGGGGAAAAGATTAAAATTAGTGATTTGCAAGATGAAAAAATGCTTGAAATTGACCATATTTACCCTTATTCTAGAAGTTTTGATGATTCTTATATGAATAAGGTTTTAGTTTTTACCAAGCAAAATCAAGAAAAGCTTAATAAAACCCCATTTGAAGCCTTTGGCAATGATAGTACAAAATGGCAGAAAATTGAAGTTTTGGCAAAAAATTTACCTGAAAAAAAGCAAAAAAGAATTTTAGATAAAAACTATAAAGACAAAGAGCAAAAAGACTTTAAAGATAGAAATCTAAACGATACTCGCTACATCGCAAGGCTTGTTTTAAACTATACTAAAGATTATTTAGATTTTTTACCTTTAAGCGATGATGAAAATACAAAGTTAAACGACACACAAAAAGGCTCAAAAGTGCATGTAGAAGCAAAAAGCGGTATGCTAACATCGGCTTTAAGACACACTTGGGGCTTTAGCACTAAGGATAGAAATAATCATCTTCATCACGCTATTGATGCAGTAATTATTGCTTATGCAAACAACTCTATCGTAAAGGCTTTTTCTGATTTTAAAAAAGAGCAAGAAAGCAACAGTGCAGAACTTTATGCAAAAAAAATTAGTGAATTAGATTATAAAAACAAAAGGAAGTTTTTTGAGCCTTTTAGTGGTTTTAGGCAAAAGGTTTTAGATAAAATTGATGAAATTTTTGTCTCAAAACCTGAGAGAAAAAAGCCAAGCGGAGCCTTACACGAAGAAACATTTAGAAAAGAAGAAGAATTCTATCAATCATACGGCGGAAAAGAAGGAGTTTTAAAAGCCCTAGAGCTTGGTAAAATCCGCAAAGTAAATGGTAAAACTGTTAAAAATGGCGATATGTTTAGAGTGGATATTTTTAAACACAAAAAGACAAATAAATTTTATGCTGTGCCAATTTATACTATGGATTTTGCTTTAAAAGTATTACCAAATAAAGCTGTAACACGAAGTAAAAAAGGTGAGATAAAAGACTGGATTTTAATGGATGAAAATTATGAGTTTTGCTTTTCTTTATACAAAGATAGTTTGATTTTAATTCAAACTAAAGATATGCAAGAGCCAGAACTTGTTTATTTTAATGCTTTGACAAGCTCTACTGTTAGTTTGATTGTTTCAAAACACGATAATAAATTTGAAACGCTAAGCAAAAATCAAAAAATATTGTTTAAAAATGCAAATGAAAAAGAAGTAATCGCAAAAAGCATAGGAATTCAAAATCTAAAAGTATTTGAAAAATACATAGTTTCAGCACTTGGAGAAGTGACAAAGGCTGAGTTTAGACAAAGAGAAGATTTTAAAAAATGAGTTACGATGAAGCTTTTAAAACACTGCTTATTAGCTCTAATGCCAAGCTAAATTTAGAGTTAAATCATCTTGTGATTAAGCAAGATGAAAATATAGCCAAATTGTTTTTAAAAGATATAAATATCATCATTTTAGAAAGCTTACAAGCAAGCCTTAGTTCCGCACTTTTTAACGCTTTTGCAAAGCATAAAATCATCTTGCTAACCTGCGATGAAACTCATAGTATAAATGGTATTTTTGCTCCTTTTTTAGGGCATTTTCAAAGTGCAAAAATCGCAAAAGAACAAATAAATGTAAGTGCTCAAAAAAAGGCTATTTTATGGCAAAAAATCATTAAAAATAAAATCCTAAATCAAGCCTTTGTTTTGAAAAAACACAATAAAATAGAGCAAAGCAATGAGCTTATAAATTTGGCTAAAAAAGTAAGTCTAAATGATAGTAAAAATATCGAAGCTGTTGCAGCGGCGCTTTATTTTAAAACTTTGTTTGGGACTTCTTTTTCAAGAGATGAGCTTTGCTTTGAAAATTCTGCTTTAAATTATGGCTATGCAATCATTAGGGCTTGTATTATTAGAGCAGTTTGTATAAGTGGGCTTTTGCCTTGGCTTGGCATTAAGCACGATAATATTTATAATTCTTTTGCGCTTTGTGATGATTTGATAGAAGTGTTTAGGGCTAGTGTTGATGATTGTGTTTTAAAGCTTAAGGGTGAAAGTGAGTTTTTAAGCAAAGATGACAAAAGAGCGTTGATTGGCAATTTACAAAGCAAAATCAATTTTGATGGGCAAAATTATCCTTTAAACAGAGCGATAAATCATTATGTGGCGAATTTTAAAAATGCTTTATTGTATGAAGATGAACTAAAGATAGTGAAATTTGATGATTGAAGATAAATTTATGCGCGTGCTTTTGATGTTTGATGTACCTACTAAAAGTAAAAAAGAGCAAAAACTAGCAAGTAAATTTAGAAACAATCTTATAAAATTAGGTTATTTTATGCTGCAATTTAGCGTTTATATGCGTATTTGCAAGGGTTTAAGTTCTGCAAAAAGTTCTATTGAAAATGTAAAAAAGATTTTGCCACCTTATGGAAATGTAAGGGCTTTAATCATCACTGAAAAGCAATTTGATAAAATGGAGCTTTTGCTTGGTGGCATAGTTTTTAATGAAAAAGTTAATAACGAAACCAATTTAACACTTTTTGATATAGATAGTCATGGAGAATTTAAATACAAAAATTCAAATAATGAAGAAATACAACTAAACAAAAAACAAGAAAAATATCATCAGCAAAATTTATTTGAATTTTAAAAGCGGTTTTAAGGGATTGTAACCCCGCAGAGTCCCGCAAACTCTTTATTTTAGTCCCTTTTTAAATTTCTTATGAGATTATAGCATAATTTTTGCTATTTTTCATCAAAAAACCCCTAAATTTTCATTATCTGGTAAATATCTATTTTACCATAAAGAAATTTAAAAAGGGACTAAAACGCACCAGTGGCACTTACCTTAACTTCTGCTATTTTACCATAAAGAAATTTAAAAAGGGACTAAAACTAATGCTTTGATTATAAAAATTACATAAAGATTTTACCATAAAGAAATTTAAAAAGGGACTAAAACTAATTGAGAGTTAAAATCGGCGTATCCTTGATTTTACCATAAAGAAATTTAAAAAGGGACTAAAACTGGTTGCTTCGTTCAATCAAAAACAGGTGCATTTTACCATAAAGAAATTGAAAAAGGGACTAAAACCCTAGTGGATTGAAACTCTGCTAGGGCTAATTACTCCACTAAAAGGAGGTTGCAAATTTGAAACTTATTGAAATTTAGGGTTGATTAAAATCGAAATAAAATTATTTAAATAATTTTAAGGCATAAAGATAATATCCACTAAGCTTTCATTTTCTAACATTTCACATTCTTTTGGTACCACCATAAGGGCAGCTTTATTGTTAAGATTGTTTATAATCGCACTAGAGCCTTCTTTCTTACCTTCAAGATTGGCTAAAATGCGTCCATTTTTAAACTCTATATTGCAAGCGACAAATTCTAAATAAGGTGTTTTTTTCTTGTAACTTCCTTGTAAAAAGGCTTTGCAAATATAGTCTTTAGGTTGAAGTAACCAAGAGTTTAAAATCTCTCTTGCGTAAAGATTAAACATTACCATAGCCGAGTAAGGAAAACCTGGTAAGGCGATGATGAATTTTTCATTAGCCTTAGCTATTTTGATATGTCTGCCTGGTTTTATGTCGGCTTTATCGATGATGATTTCATATTCTTTGACGGCTTTTTTTAAAAAGTCAAAATCTCCCATAGAAACTCCGCCCGTTGTAATCAAAATATCACAACTTTGCAAAGCACTTTCAAGGGTAGAAAAAGTGGCTTTTTCATCATCTTTTAAAAGAGGAAAAACCCTTGTATCGCAATTTAAATTTTTAGCTAAATTAGCTATGGCGATATGATTTGAAGAGCGGATTTGAGCGGGATTTTCTAAGGCTTCTCCTAGATCTTTGATCTCGCTTCCACTACTTAAAACCCCTACAATAGGCTTTATAAACACACTAATGTGAAAAAATCCAAGTTCAGCCAAAAGAGCTATCTCACTATAATTTAACCTTGTGCCTTTTTTGAGTAAAATTTCATCTTTTTTATAGTTTTCTCCTACCGCACGCACAGCAAAAGCTTGGGGAACTTTTTTTTCTATAAAAAGAGTATCATTTTCTACGCGTACATTTTCAACAGGGACTAAAGTATCGCTTCCTTCGCTCATGAGTGAGCCTGTAAAGGTTTTTACACATGTGCCATTTTGTACGCTAAATTGTGGCATAGTGCCCGCAGGTGTGAGGCCTAAAATTTTTAAAGGCTTGTCTTGATCTTCAAATTTGATCGCATAACCATCCATAGCCGAGGTTGGAAATTCAGGCTGATTTTTAGGGGCTTTTATATCTTGAGCTAAAATGCGTCCTAAACACTCTGTAAGAGCTATTTTTTCAATCTTTTCATAGGTTTTGATATGAGAATGTAAAATTTTTAAACTTTCTTCATAAGACATTAGCATCTTTATTCCTTCATACTGATATAAATTTGAGTCTTGTTTGTTGTATAAAATTCAAAATCTGTGTCAAATTTTCTTTGGAGACTTGAATTTTTAAAAAATTCATTGATATTTTGCCAAAGTTTTGGGGCAATGATTTCAGGTTTTCCAAAACCTTCAAAAAGCATGTATTTGCCACCTTTTATACAGATTTTTTCGCCTTTTTCGTGAGGATTTTTCACGCCCACACAAATTTTATACTCTAGCTTGTGAGTGTTTTTATAATCATAATACACGCTATAAATTTCATCGGGCGCACCAAAGATGCTATGAAATTTTTTCCACAAAGGAAAAATCAAAGAACTATTTAAATCGCTCTCAAGTTCCTCATCAGTTTTAACGCTTACTCCATAAATGCTAAATTCTTCTATTTCTTGTATCATTTTAAAAGTCCTGCACCGCAAAGTTTGGTTGATCTTTCTTTGGCATAAATTCTTTCTTTGTTTATCACATCATACTTCCAAATGGGCGCACTTGCTTTAAAATCTTCAACAAATTCATTAAGAAGTTTAAGTCCTAATTTTCTTTGTTTGCTTAAAATTCCTGCAAAATACGAGCTTTCATGTATCGCTACATCGCCTATAGAGTGAGCAAAAAGCAAGCTAATACCATCAAAATCTACTCTTTTTTGCCACTCATCAAACCATTTTTTTAAAAGCGGTTCATAAATATCAAAACTAAGTGCCTCAATACCTCCTTCTTCACGCACAATACCACAAAAAGTCAGTAAAGCACCGCAGTTTTTATCCTTGGAAAATTCATACCATTGGCTATAAATTTTAGGAATATCTAAAGAGCCTTGATAAAGTGTAAAATGTTCCATTTAACCCCCACAAACTGGCGGTAAAAGTGCTATTTTATCACCATCTTTTAACTTGGTGTTTTCATCAAAAATGATTTCATCATTTAAAGATACAGCACAAAGTTCTAGCCATTCTTTTAAACTCTCATCTTTTTGCAAAATTTCTTTTAATTCTTTTAAATTTTTTACTTCAAGTTCTAAATTTTCTTTATTTATAGGGCCTAAAAATTCCACTTTTACCATTTTATTCCTTTACTTCTAAATTTCCCATCATTCCTAAATCTTCATGTTCTAAAATATGGCAATGATACATTCTAAGTCCTTTAAAATCTTGTTTCATTCTAAGTCTTAACTCTTCATTAGGACGCACATTTATAGTATCTCTGAAGGCTCTAAATTCGGCTTTTTGAACTTTGCCATTGAGTTTTGATGAGATGAGTTCAAATTGCGTGCCGTGTATGTGGAAAGGATGATCCATGTGAGATTTATTTATCACTATCCAGTCTTCAACTACTCCAAGCTTGGAGCTTAAATCAATGCGTTTTAAATCATAGCTTTTGCCATTGATTAAAAACATAGACGCAAGAGCGATTTTTAATTCGCTTTCACTTTTTCCCATCATACCATGCATTTGCATATGATCTTCACTCATGATTATTTCTTTAAATTCCTTAGGCTCTTCTAAAGGTTTGAAAATTTTTAAATTTTTTGGAAGTTCTAATTTTTCTTTTTTTAGGCTAATACTAGCTAAAAATAGGGTATTAGGTTCTTCTTTTACCATCATTTTATCCCTATCATAATAAGCACTTTCTAGTCTAAATTCCCCATCTTTTGGAGCATCGATTAAAACTTCTACGCGAGAAGCAGGACTTAAGAAAAGTTCTTCTTTATAAATAGCTTTTTCTATAAGTCCGCCATCAGTACCAACAAGTATAAATTTAGCCCCTTGTATGCGTAAATTTAAATATCTTGCCGCAGTAGCATTATAAATGCGTATGCGTTCGTTTGTGGCGAGTTTGATTTTAGGTTTAAATTGTCCATTGATGAGTACAAATTCTCCTTCTCTACCATTAAGCCAATCATTTAGGTTGTTGTTTGGAATTTGAGCGTTTTCATCAAGACGCAAATCGCTAATCATCAAATCTCTTTCTTTTAAATGACTTAAAGCATCTTTTTTCGCTTTGATCACAAAAGCCCCCGCCAAACCCATAAAGACTTGTTTAGAAGTGGTATAATGAGGATGCGGATGATACCAGTAAGTTCCTGCGCTATCTTGAGGAATTTCAAAACGATATATTCTTTCTTCCCCTGCTAAGATAGGATCATGTGGGCTTCCATCTTGATCAGGTGGTACAGGAACGCCATGCCAATGTATAGTTGTAGCTTCTTTGAGTTTATTTTTGACTAAAATTTCAAGTTTATCTCCTTCAAAAACTTCTATTTTTGGAGCAGGTACTAGGCCGTTGTAAGTATAAAATAAGGTTTTTTTACCTTTGATAAGTTCTATATGATTTTCTTTGATTTCTAGGGTAGCACGAAAAATATTTTTTTCTTTACTTTCATTTTTGAGCAAAGGTAAGGCTTTTAAAATTTCTCCTTGGGGGAATTGTTTTGGATCTAAAAGTTTTAAATTTTTTGGAGCAAAGTTTATAAAAGAAGTATCTAAGTCATGATTTATAGAATGATTTTTATGCATGGAGTGCATATCGTGCATAGGATTTGCATAGGCTACACCCATACTTGCTAGAGTAAGTGCATTAAATTTTAAAAAATTTCTTCTATTCATTAGTTTTTCCTTTTGCTTGATTTTTTGTATTATAGTCATTATTTTTTTAGTTTTAGTAAATATTTATTTTGAAAATTTGGTTTAATTTTGTTATGATTTTAGCAATTTAATCAAGGAAAAATAATGTTTTATGAAAATATTCAAACCCCAGCTTATATTTTAGAAGAAGATAAATTAAGAAAAAATTGCGAGCTTTTAGCAAGTGTTGGCGAAAAAAGTGGTGCTAAAGTGCTTTTAGCTTTAAAAGGTTTTGCTTTTTCAGGAGCGATGAAAATTGTTGGAGAATACTTAAAAGGTTGTACTTGTAGCGGACTTTGGGAAGCAAAATTTGCTAAAGAATACATGGATAAAGAAATTCATACTTATTCGCCTGCTTTTAAAGAAGATGAAATCGATGAAATAGCCAGCTTATCTCATCATATAGTGTTTAACTCTTTAGCTCAATTTCATAAATTTCAAGCTAAAACACAAAAAAATTCCTTAGGTCTTCGTTGTAATGTTGAATTTTCTCTAGCCCCAAAAGAACTTTACAATCCTTGTGGAAGATACTCAAGACTTGGAATTCGTGCTAAAGATTTTGAAAATGTGGATTTAAGTACCATAGAAGGACTTCATTTTCACGCACTTTGTGAAGAAAGTGCTGATGCTTTAGAAGCTGTTTTAAAGGTTTTTGAAGAGAAATTTGGCAAATGGATAGGGCAAATGAAATGGGTGAATTTTGGAGGAGGACATCACATCACCAAAAAAGGCTATGATGTTGAAAAGCTTATTGCTTTGTGTAAAAATTTCAGTGATAAATATAGCGTGCAAGTTTATCTTGAACCAGGTGAAGCGGTAGGTTGGCAAACAGGAAATTTAGTGGCTAGTGTAGTAGATATCATAGAAAATGAAAAGCAAATTGCTATTTTAGACACTTCAAGCGAAGCGCATATGCCAGATACTATTATCATGCCTTATACAAGTGAAGTTTTAAATGCTAGAATTTTAGCCACAAGAGAAAATGAAAAAATTTCAGACTTAAAAGAAAGCGAATTTTCCTATTTGCTTACTGGAAATACTTGTTTAGCAGGTGATGTAATGGGAGAATACGCCTTTGATAAAAAGCTTAAAATCGGCGATAAAATTGTTTTTTTAGATCAAATTCATTACACCATTGTGAAAAACACAACTTTTAATGGCATAAGACTTCCAAATCTCATGCTTTTAAATGCAAAAAATGAACTTCAAATGATAAGAGAATTTTCTTATAAGGATTATTCTTTAAGAAATTAGTATTATTTATAATTTGCATAAAATGTTAATTTTACTCGGAAGAGAATCAAAGATGTAAATTTTATGCAAAGTATTTTATTTTTTCAAATATAAAATCAACTCAAATATCTAATTTTCAATACTTTGGTATGATTTTTTAATATTTTAAATCCTTGTGGAATTTTATTGAAATTCAGTGATTTTTAAATCAAATAGTATTAAGATAAATCGATTTAAAAATCGGCTTTAAAATGAATATTAGGTATATTTTGCATAATATTCATTCAAGCAAAATTTAAAGCTATTTTTGAAAATTTTGAATGCATGGGAGCTTTAATGGATTTGGAAAAATTAAGATTAGCTAGAAGTCTTTATTATCAATGTCTAGGAGAGCTTTTTGTTTTTTCATTTTCTGAAGAAAGATTGTCAAAATTACAAGAGTATTTAAAGACAATGCAAGAATGTTTATTTGATGAAAATTTAAAATCAAATTTTGATATCTTGCTTAAGCATTTAGATGATGAAAATTCTATACAAGCATTTTTTAAAGAATATGATTTGCTTTTTTTAAGTCTTAAAAATAGCATTCCAACGACTTTTTCTTACATAGAAGAAGGTTTTGAAAATTCAAATCCTTTACTTTGCGTGCGTCAAATTTTAGTCAAAAGTAAAATAAGACGCAATGAAAAATTTTTTAAAGAAAGTGAAGATAGTGTTGGATTTTGTTTATTGTTGATGAGTGAATTTTTAAGGCAAAATGAAGATGATTTAGCCAAAGAGCTTTTTGAAAAAGTGATCAATAAAAACATCGATGAGTTTTTAGGTGATGTTTTCATGAATAAAAATGCGAATTTATACAAGGAAATTTCAAGTATTGCATTGGCTTTTATGGAATTTGAAAGACTTTGCTTTGAAGTAGAAAAACCTGTAAAAATAAATTCTAAAAAAGTGCAAAACGATCTATCGCGTTCAGAATTTTTAAGAAGAGAAGCAAATAAACAAAGGAGGACTCGTGAAAAATCGCAGGGAATTTCTTAAAAAATCCGCTTTTGCCTTAGGGGCTGCTGGAGTGCTTGGTAGCACGACTTTAGCTCTAGCTAAAGATGAAGAAAGAAAAGATTTAGTTAAAGGTAAAAGTAAGAAAAAAGAAGTGCTTTTTCAAAGAAGTGCTAATTGGGAAAATTATTATATAAAGGCTGAGTAATGTCAAGTGTAGGTGAAAATATCAAGCTTACGCGTCGTTCTTTTCTTAAAATGGCAGCACTTTCAAGCCTAGCAACACCGTTGCTTGCTAGAAGTGAAACTTTAAGAGAAGCGAGTGCTGATGAGCTTAAAGAAGCGTACGAAGGTAGTAAAAAAGTAAAAACAGTTTGTACAGCCTGTTCTGTAGGCTGTGGGATTATTGCAGAAGTGCAAAATGGTGTTTGGGTGCGTCAAGAAATCGCTCAAGATCATCCTGTGAGTTCAGGTGGACATTGCTGCAAGGGATCTGATATGATCGATATGGTGCGTTCACATGTGCGTTTAAAATATCCTATGAAAAAAGAAAATGGAGAATGGAAACGCATAAGTTATGAGCAAGCTTTAAGTGAGATCGGAGAAAAACTAGCTGCTTATCGTAAAGAAAATCCTGAAAGTGTTATGTTTTTAGGTTCTGCAAAACTTAATAATGAACAAGCTTATTATATAAGAAAATTTGCAGCATTTTTTGGAACGAACAATGTAGATCATCAAGCTAGAATTTGACACAGCGCAACAGTCGCCGGTGTGGCGAATACATTTGGTTATGGCGCTATGACAAACCATCTTGGAGACATTCAAAGAAGTAAATGTATCATTATCATTGGGGCAAATCCAGCGGTAAATCATCCTGTGGGTTTTAGACATTTCTTAAAAGCAAAAGAAAAAGGTGCAAAGCTTATCGTTGTAGATCCTAGATTTACAAAAAGTGCGGCAAAAGCGGATATTTATGCAAGAATTCGTCCAGGAACTGACATTGCTTTCATGTATGGAATGTTAAAAATCATCTTTGATGAAGGCTTAGAAGATACAAAATATCTTGATGAAAGAGTTTTTGGAATTGATAAAATTCGTGAAGAAGCAGCAAAATGGACAGCTGAAGAGGTGGAAAATGTTACAGGGATCTCTAAAGAACTTTTGGTGCAAATCACTCACGAAGTAGCTAAAAACAAACCAACTACGCTTATTTGGGCTATGGGTTTAACTCAACATACTGTAGGAACTTCAAATACACGTTTAGCACCTATTGTACAAATGGTACTTGGAAATATAGGTAAATTTGGCGGCGGAGTTAATATCTTACGCGGACACGATAATGTTCAAGGTGCTTCAGATATGGCTTGTTTAAGCGAAAATTTGCCAGGTTATTATCCTTTAAATGAAGCGACTTGGAGATACTATGCCAAAATTTGGGGTGTGGATTATGAGTGGCTTTTAGGAAATTTTGTAAGTAAAGATTGGATGCATAAAACTGGACTTTCACTTGCTAGATGGTGGGCAGCGGCTTTAAATGGAAAAGATGGAAATGATGCTATCGATAATGCAGGAACGCCTTTAAAAGCTTTAGTAGTTATGGGAAATGGTATCACTTCAACTGCACAACAAGTAAAAGTTAAAGAAGGTTTGGAAGCTTTAGAGCTTTTAGTTTTAGCCGATCCTTTTGTAAATGAAGCAGGGATTATCGCAGAAAGAAAAGATGGAATTTATCTTTTACCTGCAGCAACACAGTTTGAAACAAGTGGAAGTGTAACAGCTACAAATCGTAGTGGGCAATGGAGATTTAAAGTTGTAGATCCACTTTATGAAAGTATGGAAGATCAAGAAATTTTATTTGAGCTTGCTAAAAAATTAGGCTTTTATGAAGACTTTACCAAGACTTTACGCGATGAAAAAGGTGAGATCGTTTGGCCTGAAAATGCAACAAGGGAAATTGCAAAAGCAGTTAGAAGTATAGGACTTAATGGTTGGAGTCCTGAAAGGCTTAAAAAGCATACTTTATACTGGGATAAATTTGATGAGGTAACTTTAGAAGGAAAAGACGAGGTTGCTGGTGAGTATTATGGGCTTCCTTGGCCTTGTTGGAGTGATAAGCATCCAGGTTCTCCTGTGCTTTATAATACCGATATTGAAGTTGCAAAAGGTGGTATGGGCTTTAGAAATAATTTTGGACTCGAGTATGAAGGAGAGAGTTTGCTTGCTAAAAATGCACCTTTAAATTCGCCTATTAATACAGGTTATCCACAAATTACTAAAGATAATATAGAAAAAGTTTTAGGCATTACTTTAAGTGCTCAAGAAAAAGAAAAAATGGGATCAACTTGGTCTTATGATGATAGTAATATCATAGCAACTAAATGTATAGAAAAAGGCATAGTTCCTTATGGAAATGCTAAAGCTAGGGCTGTAGTTTGGACTTTTAAAGATAAAATTCCACTCCACCGTGAGCCTTTACATTCCCCAAGAAACGATTTAGTACAAAAATACCCAAGTTTTGAAGATCAAAAAGCACTTTATCGCGTGGATACTAAATTTGCTTCTGTGCAACAAGCTAAGGATTATTCTAAAGAATTCCCACTTAATCTTGTTACCGCAAGACTTGTGAATTTAAATGGCGCAGGTATGGAAAATAGAGCATCTATGTATCTAACGCGTTTAACACCTGAAATGTTTTGTGAGATCAATCCTGAATTAGCAAAAGAGCAAGACATTAAAGCAGGAGATATGATTTGGGTGCATTCTCCAGAAGGTACTAAAATTCATGTAAGAGTGAAGGTTAATCCAGGTGTAGCAAAAGATATGATTTTCTTGCCTTTCCATTTTACAGGAGTTATGCAAGGTGTAGATTTAACGCACAATTTCCCAGAAGGAACTAAGCCTTATGCAAGCGGAGAAAGTGCTAATACGGTAACAAATTATGGTTATGATATCATGTGTCAGATTCCAGAGACTAAAGGTGGACTTTGTAGAATCAGTAAGGATGGAAAATGAGTAAGGTAAATTTTGCAAATTTAGAAAAAGAACGCTTGAAATTTTTTTGTGATAATGAGCGTTGTATTGATTGTAATGGTTGTGCGGTAGCTTGTGATGAAGCACATGAGCTTCCTATTCATATTCGCCGCCGCCGTGTGATTACTTTAAATGAAGGAATTCAAGGAAAAGAAGTTTCAACTTCTATTTCTTGTATGCATTGTGATGATGCTCCTTGTTCTATCGTTTGTCCTGTGGATTGTTTTTACATCCGTGCTGATGGTATTGTTTTACACGATAAAGAAATTTGCATAGGTTGTGGATATTGTCTTTATGCTTGTCCTTTTGGTGCACCACAATTTCCAAAAGATAGTGTTTTTGGAAATAAAGGCATTATGGATAAATGTACTATGTGTGCAGGTGGCCCTGAAGCAACGAATTCAGAAAAAGAAAGAGAACTTTATGGTCAAAATCGTATTGCAGAAGGGAAAGTTCCTGTATGTGCTGCGATGTGTTCGACAAAAGCACTTTTAGTAGGTGAAAGTTCTAAAATAGAAGAGATTTATCATAATAGACTTATGAATAGAAATTATGGCATTCCAAATCCTTCGGAAAGTTTGGAGTGGAAGATTGCTTACACAGGAAAGGAACGCTTATGAGAAAAGTATTTGTAACGCTTTTATTAAGCGTAGTGAGTTTATTTGCTTATGGTAGCGAGAGAATGGGACAAGATACTCAAATTTGGGATTTTCATCGTATTACAAATATCCCAAATTATGATACTTTTGGCAAACTTTGGACAACTTTGCAAGGTGAATATATAGCTACTATAGCTTTAATCGCTGTTATTGCGGTATTGTCTGCATTTGCTTTGCATTATATGGTTATAGGACCTAAGCAATTTTCACACGATGGAAAGAAAATTTATGCTTTTACATTATTTGAAAGACTTTTTCATTTTATCGCAGCGATTTCTTGGGTGATTTTAGTGCCAACTGGTTTTGTGATGATGTTTGGAGAAGTTTTTGGGGGTGGAGTTTTTGTAAGGGTTTGTAAAAATTTACACGCTTTTGCAACGATTTTGTTTATCATCTCTATAATCCCTATGTTTTTATGCTGGATTAAAAGAATGCTTCCTGCAAGTTATGATATCAGATGGATGATGATAGTAGGTGGTTATTTAAGTAAAATCAAACGTCCTGTACCTGCAGGTAAGTTTAATTTTGGTCAAAAATCTTGGTATTATATAGCTGTATTTGGTGGATTTTTGATGATAATTACAGGTGGATTTATGTATTTTCTTGATTTTAATTCTACAGCAATTCAAGGTCTTTTTGGTTTAACTCAAATTGAACTTTTGAGAATTTCAGCTATAGTGCATAATTTCTTGGGTATAGTGTGTGCAGTGTTTTTTGGTGTGCATATTTATATGGCAGTATTTGCAATCAAAGGCAGTATCCATTCTATGATTAGTGGTTATAAAGAAGAAGAAGAGGTTTATATTTTGCATTCTTATTGGTATAAAGAATTAAGCAATAAAAAGCAAATTGAACCTAGTTTTTCTTATGATCCTAATGTAAAAATTTAATCTTTAACCGCTATGTTATTGCATAGCGGTAGTTTTAAGCTTTTTTGAAATAAATAGAACGAATTTTATTTTATAAGTTGAATCTAAAATCTATTTTTCCATATGTGAATTTGTTATTTATGTTTTTTTTGATATAATATTATTTAAAGATAATTAAAGGATAAGGTATGGATCCGTTATTTACAACTCAAATTTTAAAATATAAAGGCAATGAATCTTTTACATGTGATGATACTTTAGTGCGTGAAATTAAGCTTGAAATTTTTATTAATGATGAAAAAGTAGGTGCTTTAATGGCAACTCCTGTAGATGAACAGGCATTAGCAATAGGATATTTAATGAGTGAAAATATCATTGCGAAAGTAAGTGATATTGAGAGTATAGAAACAAAAGATGATGGTATGAGTGTGCATATTAAAGCAAAGATTGATAAAGAAAATTTAGCAAAGCTTAATGCTGAAGGTGTAGTTATAAGTGGTTGTGGTAGAGCACATACTGCAAATATCGATCCAGAAGCCATTGAAGCGAGTAAAATTAGTTCTGATGCAAAATTTAGCAAAGGTGAAATTTTAAAACAAATGAGTACTTTTTATACTCAATGCGAGCTTTACGAGAAAACAGGCTGTGTGCATACGGCTAAGTTTTTTGTAGATGAGAAAACTTTTTTTATAGGTGAAGATATAGCTCAACATAATACCATAGATAAAGCTTTAGGAAAAGCACGTTTAGCTGGGGTTGATTTAAGTCAATGTTTTTTAATGGTTAGTGGAAGGCTAAGTTCTGAAATGGTAGCTAAAGCAGTTATGCATAAAATTCCAGTGCTTGTTTCACGCACGGCTCCTACTTGTTTAGGGGTTATGATAGCAAGAAAATTTGATTTAACGCTTTGTGGTTTTGCTAGAGAAAATAAGATCAATATTTATAGTGGAGAATTTAGAATTCATGGATAAAAATCAAGAAAAAGAAATCATCTCATATATGAGAGAATTGTTAAATAGTAATGAAAAATTAGATTGTGGTACGGCTTTTAAAATTGCAAAGAAATTTAATATAAATATAGAAAAAATCGGACAATTAGCCGATGAAAATCACATGAGAATTGATAATTGCGAGTTGGGGCAATTTGGACATTTAGATTTTGAAAAAGCAAAGATTGAAGTGCTTAAAAAAATAGAACCTAGTTTAGATGAAAAGCGTAGAATTTTTTGTAAAGATGCAAGAGATATTGCTAAAGAAGGTTGTGGACTTAAAAGTATGCGTTCAGCTTTAAAAACTTATAAGGTTGATGTAAAGTATTGTCAACTTGGTTGTTTTAAAGAAAAAAAAGGTAAGCAATTTATAGTAAGAACAAAAACTTGGATTGAAAATGCGGATGGAGATTTGCTTTTTGGTCGAGGAAAAACAGAACTTTTAGAACTTATCGGACAAACAGGTAGTTTATTACATGCTTCTAAACTTATGGGGATTAATTATAAAAAAGCTTGGATGCATTTACAAACCTTACAAAAAAATTCTCAAGAAATTTTAGTTAGCACAAGACAAGGACGCTCTAAAGAATCAGGAACAAAACTTACTCCTAGAGCTATGGAATTGATGGAAAATTACTCTATTTTGCAAAAAGACATAGAAGAATACGCTAATAAACGCTTTAAAGAATTGTTTTTAAAAGGAAAAAAATAAATCTTCTATCAAAAAATACTAATACATAATTTTTTTATAATTAATTAATATTATTTTTTTAAAAATATGTTAAAATTAGAATCTAAATTTTTTATTTTTTAGGAGTTATAAGATGTTTAAATCTTTAAATATAGGTTTAAAACTTATTTTTTCTGTAGCAGCTGTTGTTGTTATTGGACTTGTTATTTTAATTTCATTAATCACAAAACAAGTAAGTCAAAATATTACCAAAAATACAGAAGATATTCTTGCTTCTATCACGAAAGAATATGCTACTCAAACTCAAGGAATTTTTGGGGAAATGATCGCTTTAAATAAAAGTATTTCAGGTACTTTAACAGAAATGTTTAGATCAACCTCTAAAGAAGATTTAGATATAGACAATATAACAAATATTATAACCAATACTTTTGATAATAGTGCTTATTCTAATTTTACTTATTTGTATCTTATTGATCCGCCAGAATACTTTAAAGAAGAGAGTAAATTTTTTAATACTCAAAGTGGAAAATTTGTTATGCTTTACGCTGATGAAGAAAAGGATAATAAAGGCGGAATAAAAGCAATACAAGCTAGTGATGAAATAGCTAATCTGCAAGTTGTGCAAGATATATTAAAAAAAGCAAAATATGGGGAAAATAAAGTATATATAGGCCGTCCTATTAAGATGAATTTAGAAGGTCAAGATTTTGATGCTGTAAATGTTGCTATGCCTATTTTTGATCGAAAAAATCAAGTTGTAGGTGTCATAGGCATGACTTTAGATTTTTCAGATATTGCTACTTATCTTTTAGACCCTAAAGGTCAAAAATATGATGGTGAATTAAGAGTTCTTTTAAATTCAGATGGTTTGATGGCGATACATCCAAATAAAAATCTAGTTTTAAAAAATTTAAAAGATGTCAATCCTAATAAAGGTGCACAAGAAACTTATAAGGCCATAAGCGAAGGAAAAAATGGAGTTTTTGACTATATAGCTTCTGATGGTGATGATTCTTATGCTGCGATTAATAGTTTTAAAGTGCAAGATAGTTCTTGGGCAGTTTTGGTAACTGCTCCTAAATATTCAGTATTTAAACCCTTAAAAAAATTACAATTAATTATTCTTGGTGCATCTTTTATTTTTATTTTTGTTGTTTTAGGAGTGGTTTATTATTGCGTAAGAAAAATTGTCGCATCTAGATTGCCTGTGATTCTTAGTTCTTTAGAATCATTTTTCCGTTTTTTAAATCATGAAAAAATTGAACCTAAGGCTATTGAAATTCGTGCTAATGATGAGCTAGGAGCAATGGGAAGAATCATAAATGAAAATATTGAAAAGATTCAAATATCTTTAGAACAAGATCAAAATGCTGTAGATGAATCGGTGCAAACTGCTAGAGAAATCGAAAAGGGTAATTTAACTGCAAGAATTACTAAAAATCCTATAAATCCTCAATTAGTAGAACTTAAAAATGTTCTTAATAGGATGCTTGATGTTTTACAAAGTAAAATTGGTTCTAATATGAATGAAATTAATAGAGTTTTTGATAGTTATAAGGCTCTTGATTTTAGTACAGAAGTATTTAATGCTAAAGGTGAAGTTGAGATTACAACTAATATTTTAGGCAAAGAAATTAAAAAGATGCTTTTGGCTTCTTCAAATTTTGCTAAAGATTTAGCCAATCAGTCAGAAGAGTTAAAAAATTCTATGCAAAAACTTGCTGATGGCTCTAATGCACAAGCGAGTTCTTTAGAACAATCGGCTGCAGCCGTAGAGGAGATTAATTCTTCTATGCAAAATGTAAGTGGAAAAACAGTTGAGGTTGCTTCACAAGCTGATGATATAAAAAATATTGTCAATGTGATTAAAGATATCGCTGAGCAAACGAATCTTCTTGCTTTAAATGCAGCTATTGAAGCTGCACGTGCTGGAGAACATGGGCGTGGTTTTGCAGTTGTTGCAGATGAGGTAAGACAGCTTGCGGAAAGAACAGGAAAATCCTTATCTGAAATCGAGGCAAATATTAATATACTTGTTCAAAGCGTAAATGAAGTAGCAGAATCTGTAAAAGAACAAACAGCAGGAATCACACAGATTAACGATGCTATAGCACAACTTGAAACTGTAACTAAGGAAAATGTCGAAGTTGCAAATGTCACCAATAATATAACAAATGAAGTCAATCAAATTGCTGCGGCAATTCTTGAAGATGTGAATAAAAAAAGATTTTAAAAAAGCTCATTTTTGAGCTTTTAAATTTTTTTATATTATTTAAAATTTTTAAACACAAAACAAGTAATAAAATAATATTATTTTTCAAAGCTAATATCAAGGAAAAATAATGAAAATTGATTGTCGCAATCTATCTTGTCCTCAGCCTATAGTTGAAACAAAAAACGCTCTTGAAAAACTTCAAGAAAATGAAATTTTAGAAATTGTTTTAAATTCTATTATTTCAAAAAATAATGTTGTAAAATTTCTTAACTCTTTAAATTTAAACCCTGTTGTAGATGAAAATGCACAAGAGTTTTGCATCAAAGTACAAAAAAAGAATTTTGATTCTAGTGAAGTAAATATTCACGATTATAATGTTTTATTTTTAAAAACTGACAAAGTGGGTGAGGGTGAATTGGGACAAAATTTACTTGTAGGATTTTTAAGTACCTTAAAAAATTTAGATCATGCTCCAAGTAAAATTCTTTGCGTAAATGAAAGTGTTTTAATCAATGTTGATGAAAATCATAAAGCACATTTAGCTATGAAAGAACTTGAAAATTTAGGTATTGAGATCATAAGTTGTGGAGCTTGTCTAGAATTTTTTAATAAAAGCAAAGAACTTAAAATAGGAAATATAGGCAATGCTTATGAAATTTTAAACGAGCTTTTTGGTAAAGCAAAAATCATTACTCTATAAGGAAAAACACTGCAATATAAAAATCAAAATTTAACGCATTTTGTTAAAGCAGCAGGCTGAGCAGCGAAATTAAGCCCGGGTGGTCTTAAAACAATTTTAAATTTCATGCAAAAAACTCCTGCTTTACTTAGTGGTATCGGAAATAATGAAGATGCAAGCGTATATCAAATCAGCCCCGATTTAGCTTTGGTGCAAACGCTTGATTTTATCACTCCTATAGTAGATAGTGCTTATCATTTTGGTGCTATTGCTGCAGCAAATGCTTTAAGCGATGTTTTTGCTATGGGTGCAGAGGTAATTAATGCCTTAAATATAGTAGGTTTTGATACTTGCAATCATGATTTAAACATCTTAAAAGAGCTTTTAGAAGGTGCAAATGATAAAGTTAAAGAATGTAATGCTTTAGTTGTGGGTGGCCATACTATAGAAAGCACCGAGCTTTTTTTTGGACTTAGTGTTACAGGAAAAGTACATCCTAGTAAATTTATTGCTAATAATACTTCTAAAATCGGAGATTGTATCATTTTAACCAAGCCTTTAGGAACAGGAATTTTAAGTACAGCTTTAAAGGCGCAAATGTTAAATCAAAAACATTTAGATATAATGCTTAAAAACATGATGGAGTTAAATTATAAAGCCAGTCAAATTGCTCTTAAATTTCATCCAAGTGCCATGAGTGATGTTACAGGTTTTGGACTTTTAGGACATTTAAAAGAAATGCTAAATAAAAATATTTCTTTTGAAATTTTTGAAAGTGAACTTCCTTTTTTAGATGGAGTAAAAGAGTATTTTAATATGGGTTTAATTCCTGCTGGAGCTTATAAAAATTTAGAATTTATAAAAGAACTTACCCCTGATTTAAATGAAGAAAAATTATTACTTTGTGATCCACAAACTTCAGGAGGACTTTTAATTTCTATAAGTGAAAAAGATTCCTTAGAATGTTTAAAAAAACTAGAAGATGAAAATATTCAAGCTAAAATTATTGCTAAGGTTGTAAATAAGCAAGAAAATGATATTATCATTTCTTAATTTTTGTTACTTATATACCCATTAAAATTTTTTTTATCATTTTTTATACATTTTCTATGATTTAAAATATTATTTTTATCTTATTTATATATTATTTATTAAAATTTATTTTATCTTAGGAGATACGAAATGATACAAAAAGCTTTAGCCTTAGCTGAAGAATTGCAAGGACAAATAGAAGCCAATATTTCAAATTCTGAAAAAGAATTCCATGCTAAAATGCAAAAACTTCTTAATAATCCCAAAAATAAAGTTATGCTTATAGAGCTTTTAGATCGTTCTTTTAGATGTAAAGATAAAAATGCAAGTTTTGAGCTTATAGAATATACTTTGAGTAAATATGGCATAGCGGATTTTTTTAGCACTTTTGAAAAATTCCTACTTTTTAGCTTTTTAAATTTTGGCAAATTTGCTCCTAATTTAAGTGTACCTTTTTTTGTCAAACATTTAAGAGAAGATACTAAAGCTATGGTTCTAGATGCAAATCCTAGTGTTTTAGAACCACATATTAAGAAAAGAAAAGAGCAAGATAAAATTACCTTAAATGTGAATTTAATCGGCGAAGAGGTTTTAGGTGAAGCTGAGAGTAAATATCGTATGCAAAAATACGAAGAAGCCTTAAAATCAAGCTATATCACTTATATTTCCATAAAAATTACTACTATTTTTTCACAAATTAATATTATAGATTTTAATTATTCCAAAGAAGAGGTCGTAAAAAGACTAGATTATCTTTATGCTTTAGCCTTAGAAGAAGAGAAAAAACAAGGTGTATCTAAATTTATCAATCTTGATATGGAAGAATTTAGGGATTTAGAGCTCACCGTTGCAGCTTTTATGGAAAGTGTGGCTAAATTTGATATTAAAGCAGGGATTGTTTTGCAAGCTTATATTCCTAATTCTTATAAGTATCTTAAAAAACTTTTTGCTTTTTCAAAAGAGAGGGTTTTAAAAGGTATGAAGCCTATTAAGATCCGTTTTGTTAAGGGTGCTAATATGGAAAGTGAAGAAACCGTTGCGTCTCAAAGGGGTTGGGAGCTTCCTACTTTTTACAAAAAAATAGATACTGATAGTAATTATAATAAAATGCTTGATTTTATTCTTGAAGGAGACAATTATAAATACATCAACATAGGAATTGCAAGTCATAATATCTTTGAGATTGCTTATGCTTATACACGCATAAGTGAAGTGGGTGCTTTGGATTCTTTTACTTTTGAAATGCTTGAAGGTATGAGTTTGCAATGTTCTTATGAATTATCTAAAATGCATGATCTAATCCTTTATGCCCCAGTTTGCGATGAAGCACATTTTAACAATGCCATTGCTTATCTTGTAAGACGCCTTGATGAAAATACAAGTGAAGATAATTTTATGCGTTATTTTTTCAATCTTAAAGTAGGAGATAAGAACTGGAATATCCAAAAAGAACTTTTTTTAAAATCTTTAGAAGGCATAAAAACTCTTGATAATACTACACATCGTAAGCAAGATAGAAATAAAGAATCAAATATCATAAGTTCTTATGAAAGTAAAAAATTTAGCAATGAAAGCGATACGGATTTTATTTTAGCACAAAATAGAGCGTGGGCTAAAGAAATTAAAACTAAATATGAAAATTTAAAAGATTATGATGTTTATCCTGTTATAGGCGAACTTGATTTTAAAGCAGAAAATTTAAATGTTTTAGAAGTTAAAGATAAGATCGAAGATAGAGTTATAGGAAAGGCTTATTTAGCAGGAGAAAAAGAAATCAAACAAGCTTTAGAAGTAGCTAAAAATTCCAAATTTACACAAAAAAGTCATGATGAAATTTATCAAATTTTAGCCAAAAGTGCAAAACTGATGAGAGAAAGAAGAGGGGATTTGATAGGTTTGGCAGCTTTAGAAGTGGGCAAAACCTTTTTAGAGATCGATCCTGAAGTAAGTGAGGCTATTGATTTTATAGAGTTTTATCCGCACTCTTTAGAAGAGCTTAAAAAACAAAATCCAAAAGTTACATTCACACCTAAAGGTATAGGGGTTACCATAGCTCCTTGGAATTTTCCTATAGGAATTTCAGTAGGTACTATAGCTGCACCACTAGCCGCAGGTAATGTGGTGATTTACAAACCTTCTTCACTTTCAACTCTAACAGGTTATATGCTTTGTAAGTGTTTTTGGGATTCGGGTATTCCAAAAGATGCTTTGATTTTCTTACCTTCAAAAGGAAGTGATATTTCTAAATATTTACTTATTGATGAAGCGATTAAATTTTCAATTCTTACAGGAGGAGAGGATACTGCTTATGCTATGTTAAAAGCTAATCCAACCTTGCTTTTAAGTGCTGAAACTGGCGGAAAGAATGCGACTATCGTTTCTAAATTTGCTGATCGTGATAGTGCGATTAAAAATATCATTCATTCTGCTTTTAGCAATAGCGGTCAAAAATGTTCAGCTACTTCTTTGCTAGTCTTAGAAGAAGAGGTTTATCATGATGAAGAATTTAAAAAGACTTTAGTGGATGCTGCGAGTTCTATGGCAGTGGGCAATCCTTTTGAATTTAAAAATAAATTAGGTACTTTAGCTGATAAGCCAAGTTCTAAAGTTCAAAAGGCCTTAGATGAATTACAACCTTATGAAGAATGGGCATTAAAACCTAAGTTTTTAGAGGATAATCCTTATTTGATGACTCCAGGCATAAAATATGGCACTAAAAAGGGTGATTTTACTCATATGAATGAACTTTTTGTACCGATTTTAAGTGTGATGAAGGCTAAAGACTTAAAAGAAGCTATTGATATAGTAAATTCCACAGGTTATGGTTTAACTGCAGGTTTTGAAAGCTTAGATGAAAGAGAATGGGAGTATTTTCACACTCGCATAGAAGCAGGAAATATTTATATCAATAAACCAACCACAGGGGCTATAGTGCTGCGTCAACCTTTTGGTGGGATTAAAAAATCAGCTATAGGTTTGGGTAGAAAAGTGGGAATTTATAATTATATCACTCAATTTTTAGAGATTAAGCAAGAAGATTTTGATGATCATTTAATTGAAGATAAATTTTCAAAAAAATTAGCACAAATAAATTTAAAAGAAGCACAAGATTTTATGAACAATTTAATTAAAATGTCTCAATCTTATGCTTATCATTATAAAAACGAGTTTAGTGTTTCAAAAGATTATGTCAATATTCGTGGAGAAGATAATCTTTTTTCTTATACTAAAATAAAGAATATGGTTTTAAGACTTTGTGGAAAAGAAAGCTTAAAAGATGTTTTAGGTGTGGTTTTAGGTGCAAATATTGCAAATATTGATCTAAGTATCAGTTATGATGAACAAGATGTTAGTATGATAGAACGAATTGTTCAAAGCATAGGAGCAAAAGTATTATTTTTAAAAGAAAATAAAGAAAATTTTATCAAGAGTATTAAAGAATATGAAAGAGTGCGTTATTTAGCAAAGCCAGATGTAAATGATGAGATTTATAAAGAGGCTGCAAAGCTTGCTAAAATCATTATAAGAGAAAAGCCATTATTAAATGGTCGTTTTGAACTTTTAAATTATTTTAATGAAAAAGCTTTAAGTATATCTTTTCATCGCTATGGAAATTTAGGCATTAGAGCAATATCTTAATGATCAAGGAGAGATTGATGGAAGTGGTTCAAATTAATACCCCAATAGCAGTGATGTTTGTAGTGTATGCCTTATTAATGCTTTATATAGGTTTTTATTTTTATAAGCAAAATAAAAATTCAGAGGATTATTTTCTAGGTGGGCGTACTATGGGGCCTGTGATATCTGCACTTAGCGCAGGGGCTTCTGATATGAGTGGTTGGCTTTTAATGGGTTTACCGGGAGCTTTATATGTAAGTGGTTTTATAGATTCTTATATTGCAATTGGGCTTACTATAGGAGCTAGTTTAAATTGGATTTTTGTGGCAAAAAGACTTAGAATTTATACCAGTGTGATTGCAAATTCTTTGACTATTCCTGATTATTTTGAAACTCGTTTTGATGATGATAAACATATACTGCGCATCGTATGTGCGGTGGTAATTTTGATATTTTTTACCTTTTATGTTTCATCAGGGCTTGTAAGCGGAGCAAAACTTTTTGAAAGTACTTTTGGTATCAGATACGATTATGCTTTAACTACTGGAACGATTATTATTGTTGCTTATACTTTTTTAGGTGGATATAAGGCGGTTTGTTGGACGGATATGATACAAGGGCTTTTAATGATGATGGCTTTAATTATTGTACCTTTGGTTATGCTTTATCATTTAGGTGGTTTTGGTGAAGCGATGAATATAGTAAGAGAAATAAAGCCACAAGCTTTATCTATGGGCGAAGGAGTAGGAACTGTAAGCATTATATCTGCACTTGCTTGGGGTTTGGGTTATTTTGGTCAACCACATATTTTAGTGCGTTTTATGTCGATTCGTTCTACTAAAGATATTCCTATGGCCACTTTTATAGGTATTACTTGGATGGCGGTTTGTCTTTTAAGTGCTTGTATGATAGGTATTTTAGGTATAGCTTATGTGCATAAATTTGAATTAAGTTTGCAAGATCCTGAAAAGATTTTCATCGTGATGTCGCAGCTTTTATTTAATCCTTGGATAGCAGGTATTTTACTCAGTGCTATTTTAGCGGCTATTATGAGTACGGCAAGTTCACAATTGCTGGTTTCAAGTTCTACTATAGCGGAAGATTTTTATAAAAAGATTTTTAGAGAAGATGCACCAAGTCATATTGTATTAAATTTAGGTAAATTAGGTGTTTTATTGGTAGCTGTAATAGCGTTTTTGATTTCTACTGATAAAAACTCAAGTGTTTTGAGTATAGTTTCGTATGCATGGGCTGGATTTGGAGCTTCTTTTGGTTCTGTAATGCTTTTTTCTTTATTTTGGAGTAGGATGACAAGAGTAGGAGCGATCTTAGGTATGATAACAGGAGCTGCTACTGTGGTGCTTTGGAAGAATTTTGCAAATTCAGGTCTTTATGAAATAGTTCCAGGGTTTTTAGTAGCTTCGGTGGTGATTATTATTGCAAGTTTGTTTACAAATGTAAGATCTGGAACTAAGGCAGCTTATGAAAAGATGTTAAAAGAGCTTTGAGAATAAAAGCCTTTTTTAAGGCTTTTGGATTAAAAATCTTAGTGTAGGTCCACTTTGATCGATTTCAAGCACTTTAAAACCACGGTTTTTTACATCTTGAGGTATAGAATTGATACTTTGTGGGCAATCGCAAAGCACTTCCAAAATTTCTCCACTTTTAAGCTTAGGTAAGACATCAAGTGTTGCTATAGCAGGATAAGGACAAGCTTCACCTTGTAAATTTAAACTATAAGTAATTTTCACTGTTTATCCTTTAAGTTGATTTTTAAAAAAGTGTTTTTTGTAAAATACTACAAAAACAAACATTAAGATGAATAAAATAAGGTTGATAAAAAATCCATTTAAATTGCCAAATTCAGTTAAAAGATTGATTTTTATACCTTCTTTAAAAGCTTTTGGTAAAAAGTCATAACTTAAAGCTAAAATCATAGTTCCTATTATATTTGCAATTCCTACTATTATAAAATGACTTTGTCCTTCAAAGGCACGATAAGTCCAACCACACTCGCAACCTCCGGCAAAAACTATACCAAAACCAAACAAAAATGCTCCCACAGCTACAGCAGGAGAAAGTTCTATGAGTTTGCTATTATGACCTTGCAAGATAAAAGCAAAAGCGATTAAAGAGGCGATAATCATACCGATTAATGCGCCTTTTATAGCATTATCTCTACCAAATAAAAATAAATCTCTAAAGCAAGAAGTAAAACAAATTTGCCCTCTAGAAATAACAAAGCCAAAAACAAAGCCAAAAATCAGTGCTAAAGCTAGAAGACTTTGTTTGTTTTGTGTGCTGATATTGCCATTTGTAAAAACAAGATAAAACACCCAAACTAAAAAGGCTATGAAAAGCAATATGCCTAAGTTAAAATATAATTTTGTACGCAAACTTTGCTTGTTTAACGGCAAGTTTTCTTTATTTACCCGTTCTAATTTAGCTTTAGGTTTAAAAAAGGAAGTGTTGCAAATTTTCACTCCTAGATAAATTCCTAAAACCATAAAAACAGTAAAAAGCCAAGTGTGTAAAGAAAAATAAGGTAAACCTGTAAAAAAATTAGCTAAATTGCATCCAAATGCAAGTCTTGCTCCATATCCTGAAAGAATTCCACCTACTATTGCTTGAAAAATTCTTATATTGCTAGCAGGTAGACGAAATTTGACTTTGTTAGCTAAAAGTGCGGCTACTAAACAACCTATAAACATACCTATGAGCATAATACCATCAGTTCTTGTTAAAGGGGTCCCATTTAAATTTTGCTTTTGGTAATAAGAATACCCATCTAAATTCATACCTAAAAGTTCTAAAAATTCACCACCCCAACGCGTCATTTCCCCAGTAACAGCCCAAACGCCACCAAAAATTCCAAAATACACTGCACTTAAAATTCCAAGCGCAATCATAGAACGGGAATTGTCCCAAAAATTGATTAAATATTTTTGTTTAAAAAAATTCAAAGAAAGATCCTAAAAATGTAATCATCAAAACTTGATGCTAAAAAAGAGTGAGATTATAGCTTAAATTTAATGTGAAGTCAAAAAGAATATTGATAAATTTATTTTGTTTTTCATTAAAAATCGCTATAATTATCACTTTGGAAGATTAGCGTATCTGGTGATCGCCACTGACTTCAAATCAGATGAAAGGATAGTTGACTATTCTTTGGGGAGTTCGATTCTCTCATCTTCTCGCCAATATTAAGTAAAATCAAGGAAATTTTTATGAGCAAAGCAGATATTATTGTCGGCATTCAATGGGGCGATGAAGGAAAAGGTAAGGTAGTTGATAAATTATGTGAAAATTATGATTTTGTTTGCAGAAGTGCAGGTGGACACAATGCAGGACATACGATTTGGGTAAATGGTGTAAGATATGCGCTTCATCTTATGCCAAGTGGAGTTTTGCATCCAAGATGTATTAATATTATCGGAAATGGAGTTGTGGTTTCTCCTGAAGTATTGATTGCTGAAATGGCTCAATTTGAAAATTTAAAAGGTAGATTATATATCAGCGATAGAGCTCATTTAAATTTAAAACATCATTCTTTAATAGACATTGCAAAAGAAAAACTCAAAGGCAAAAATGCCATAGGAACAACAGGTAAGGGTATAGGACCTTCTTATGCAGATAAGATTAATCGTACAGGACATAGAGTTGGAGAGCTTTTAGAACCACAAAGACTTTGCGAGGCTTTGATAAAAGATTTTGAAGCTAATAAAACTTTTTTTGAAATGCTTGAAATTGAAATTCCAAGTGCTGAAGAATTGCTTGCTGATTTAAAACGTTTTAATGAAATTTTAACTCCTTATATTACAGATACTACAAGAATGCTTTGGAAGGCTTTAGATGAAGATAAAAGAGTACTTTTAGAAGGAGCTCAGGGCTCTATGCTTGATATTGATCATGGAACTTATCCTTATGTTACAAGCTCAAGTACTATTTCAGCAGGTGCTTTAACAGGACTTGGGTTAAATCCTAAAGAAGCGGGAAATATTATAGGTATTGTAAAAGCTTATGCAACGCGTGTGGGAAATGGAGCTTTTCCTACTGAGGATAAGGGTGAAGATGGAGAAAAAATTGCGCAAATTGGAAAAGAAATTGGCGTAAGCACGGGACGTAAAAGACGCTGTGGATGGTTTGATGCAGTTGCTGTAAGATATACAGCAAGGCTTAATGGTCTTGATGCTTTATCTTTGATGAAGCTTGATGTTTTAGATGGTTTTGAAAAGATAAAAATTTGTCGTGCTTATGAATATAAGGGCATGGAAATCGACTATATACCAAGCGATTTAGAAAATGTTCAACCTATTTATGAAGAAATGGATGGTTGGGATAAAGTTTTTAGTATAAAAGATTATGATTTATTGCCAGAAAATGCTAAAAAATATATAGCAAGACTTGAAGAGCTTGCAGGGGTTAAGGTAAAGTATATTTCCACTAGCCCTGAAAGAGATGATACTATCATCTTATGAAAAGTAAATATAATTCTGTTGTAAAAGTAAGAAAACAACAACTTGATAAAGCAGAATCAAATCTTAATCAAGCCAAACAAAGACAGCTTGAATATGAAAAAGCTTATGAACTTTCACGCCAAGAGTGTGAAAATTTAGGCGTATTGCCAAAATCAGGATCTATAGCAGAGTTAAGATCGAATTTAAGTATGGCGCAAGTAGGACGCGAGGCTTTGGCAAGAGCTAGGGAGAAAGTAGAACTTTCTAAAAAAGAAATGAATCATTATCAGTTTTTATATCAAAAAGCACATTTAGATTATGAAAAAATGAAGGTTTTAGAAGCCGAGGAAATTAAACAAAAGCAAAAAGAACTTGCCAAGGCTGAAGAAAAATTTTTAGATGAAATTGCAATCAGTCGTTTTTTCAAAGGAGAAAAAGATGATTAAAAAATTTATATTGTTAGTTTTTATTTCAAGTGTAGTTTTTGGAGCTGAACAAGATTGTGAGCAGTATTTTGAAGCTAGAAAAGCTCAAATTGAATTGCAAACTAGAGAATTTGATGAAGCAAGACAATCTTTAGAAGCTTATAAAGCCTCTTTTGAAGCTTTGCAAAAAGAAAGGCTTGAAAATTTAGAAAAAAAAGAGGCTGAGGTTAATGCAACTTTGGCAAAAATTGAAGAATTAAAGCTTGAAAACGCAAGGCTTGTAGAAGAACAACAAAAGATTTTAAATTCAATCAATGATAAAACTCAAGGTAGGGTTAAAGAAATTTATTCCCAAATGAAAGATGCAGCCATTGCAGATGTTTTAAGTCAAATGGATGCAGAGGATGCAAGCAAAATAATGCTTTCTTTGGAATCGCGTAAAATTTCAGGTGTTTTATCTAAAATGGATCCAAAAAAAGCCAGCGAGCTTACTTTGCTTTTGAAAAATTTAGATAATAATGCTAGTAATTAGGTGATTAAAATAATGAAAATTTTTCATTTTTAACATTCTTTTACCAAAAATAAGCTATTATTTCAAACATTATCAAATAAAAGGTTTTTAAGATGCGTATAAAATTACCACATATTCCTTATATCGCAAATAAAATGATGTTAGATATAGCTAATTCTTCTTTTGTAGAAATTAAAGATCAATTAGAAAAGCTTAAGGTATGTATAATAGAAGTTTTAGAGAAAGATATTCTAAATGAAAGAAAATTAGATGAAAGAGTAAAAGAGCTTTTAGAGCAACAAGAAGATGAAATGGAGCTTATGCAAGTAGATCGTAAAAATATGTTTTGGCTTGTGAAGAAAAAGTTAGCTCCTGAATTTAATGTGATTTTAGATTCTGAAGATAGACATAATCATCTAGCGCATCAAATTTTAGAAGAACTTGTAGAGAATGATTATATTAATTTTATAGTGAGTGAAAATAGAGTTAAAAATTTAATCTTTTCAAGCATAGAGTCTTATCTTAAAATTTATGAACAACTTGAAGATGAGGTTTATGAGAAAATTAGCAATTATAAAACAAAACCTATTCCAGGTAGCGAAGAATACGATCTTATCTTTGAAAAACTCTATCAAGAAGAGCTTAGAAAAAAAGGTATGTTTTAATGAAGGCTTATATTTATTTAGAAAATGATATTTTTTTAAGTGCTAAGGCTTTTGGAAAGAGCGGTACTTTTTTTGGAGAGCTTGTATTTAACACTTCTTTAACAGGGTATCAAGAAATTATTTCAGATCCTTCTTATGCAGGGCAATTTATCGTATTTTCCATGCCAGAAATTGGTATAGTGGGAACCAATGAAAATGATAATGAAAGCAAGGAAATTTTTGCAAGTGGTGTTTTAATGCGTGAATTAAGTTCCAGTTTTTCAAATTTTCGCGCTAAAGAAAGTCTGCAAGATTATCTTGAAAAACATGGAAAAATAGGAATTTATGAACTTGATACGAGATATCTAGTAAAAATGATAAGAAATAATGGCAATTTAAGAGCTGTAATTTCAACTGAAATTTCAAATAAAGAAGATTTAAAAATCGCCTTAGAAAAATCAGCAAAAATTGATGAAGTAAATTTTGTAAAAGAAGTTAGCACTAAGAAAAATTATTCTCATAAACAAGGCGTTTGGAATGCTAGTTTTCAAAAATTTAATGATGCTAAAAGAAGTGAGAAAAAAGTTGCTGTTATAGATTATGGTGTTAAAACAAATATCTTAAATGAACTTGTAGAAGTAGGTTTTGAAGTAGAAGTTTATCCATATAATGTTAAAGCAGATGAGTTGATTACTCTGTATAAAAAAGGTGAAATTCAAGGCGTGTTTCTTTCTAATGGTCCAGGTGAGCCAAGGATTTTAAAACAAGAGATTGCAGAGATTAAAAAACTTGCAGAAGCTAAAATTCCTATGCTTGGAATTTGCTTAGGTCACCAGCTTTTAAGCAATGCTTTTGGATATGAAACTTATAAAATGAAATTTGGACAACATGGAGCAAATCATCCTGTGATCAATCTTGATACAAAAACGGTAGAAATTACCGCACAAAATCATAATTATAATGTTCCAGAAGAATTAGCTCAAGTGGCTCATATCACTCATAGAAATTTATTTGGCGATAATGTTGAAGGAGTAAGATATAAAGACTATCCTATTATTTCAGTGCAACATCATCCAGAAAGTTCTTCAGGTCCTCATGAAAGTAAGTATATTTTTAAAGAATTTATGAATTTGATGTGAGTATAGATTTTTTAGCTATTATCAGCGTTGCTTTTTTATCTAGTTTTGGACACTGTTATTCTATGTGTGGTGGTTTTAATTTACTTTTTATAAATTTGAATTCAAAAAGCAATAATTTATTTTTATTAACTTTTATTTATAATTTGTTTAGAATTTTTGCTTATATTGTTTTAGGGATAATTTTTGGGACTTTTGGGAATATCTTGGCAATCAATGCTAAGGTTCAAAGTTTGTCATTTTTTATTCTTGGTATATTTATGATGATTTTGGGTTTTGCTCTTATTTTTAGAGGCAATATGTTATCTTTTATTGAAAATAATGTTTTTTTTGATAGTTTTGTAAAGAAAATTATTAAAAAATCTAAAAATTTTAAAGGATTAAAATCAGCCATATTTTTAGGATTTTCAAATGGTTTTGTTCCTTGTGGATTGGTGTATTTTTTTATAGCCAATGCAATGAGTAAGCAAAATATTTTTGAAGGTATTTTGGTAATGATGATTTTTGGAATATCAACTTTACCTGCGATGTTATTTTTTTCTAAAATTTCACAGTTTTTTAGTGATTTTTTGAAAAATTTATTTAATTATTTATCGTATGGCGTTATTGTTTGTTACGGTATAAATCTTGCCTATATAGGTTTTAAGGCTTTTCAATGAAAGATTTTTTTAAAGATCAGTTTTTTAAAGCTCTTGAAAAAAATACAATTTTTTCAAGAGCTGATGTTCAAGGAAATTTAATTTTTGTCAGTGATAAGCTTTGTCAAATAAGTGGATATAGTAAAAAAGAGCTTATAGGAAAAAAACATTCAATATTTAAACATCCAGATGTTGAGGAATGTTATATTGAAGAACTTTTAAAAAAACTTTCATATAAAAAACCTTATCAAGTTATTTTTAAAAATATTGATAAATTAGGCAAAACTTTCTATCTTGAAACCTTATTAATCCCCATATTGGATAAAAATAATGAATTAATAGAAATAGTAGCATTCTCTCATGATGTTAGTAATTCTTTTAAGCTTAATGAAGAGCTTGCTCTAAATCACGCTAAATTAAGAGAATTAAGTATTAATCTTGAAAATACAGTTAAAAATCACCAACAAGAATTTATACAGTTAGGTAAAAAATTTGAGAAAAAAATGCAAATTGCCTTGGAAAAAAATGAAAAAGATATTAAAATAGCATATGAAGAGATTTTGAAATCTTCATTAGAACAAATGATTAGTGATATAGCACATCAATGGAGACAACCGTTAAATGAGCTCGGTATTGCCATGTTTCAAATGAAGCAAAATCTTAAAGATGAAAAAGGATTTGCTGAAATTTACTCACAATCAAAAGATATGATTAAAAATATGTCAGAAACAATTGATGTGTTTAGAACTTTGTTTAACAAAGGAGTAGAGCAGTGTGTATTTATAAAAGAGACTTTAAATAAAGCCTTGGAAATTGCTTTTGAAACTATAGAAAAAAATCATGTAAATATTAATATTGTTTCGAAAAGTGATTATGAAGTTTTGGCATATGAGAATGGTTTAATAAGAGTTTTTCTTAATTTGATTTTAAATTCAATAGAAGCATTTAAAAACAAAAAAAGGAAAATCATAACAATAAATTTTTCAAAATTTGGAAAAAATTATCTGAAAATTACAATAAAAGATAATGCTGGTGGGATTGATAAAGAAAATTTAGATAAAATTTTTCAACCTTATTTTACAACAAAACATCCTGGTCAAGGTATAGGAGTAGGACTTTATATAAGTAGACAAATTATCGAAAGTTTCCAAGGAAAAATAAAAGTTAAAAATGGAAAAGACGGGGCTTGTTTTGAGATATTTTTAAAACTAAAAGAGAGGGTAGAGTAGAAATGTCACAAGAATGTAAAGAATTGATAATATTAGTAGTTGAAGATGAGGTTAAGACTAGAGAATCAATGATTAATATCTTAAGCGAACGCTTTAGTAAAGTAATCGGAGCTCAAAATGGAGATGAGGGGCTTAAAAAATTTAAAAAATTTAAGCCAGATTTAGTTATCACAGATATTGCTATGCCTATTATGGATGGACTGGATATGGCAAGAGAGATTAAAGAAATTTCAGATGATGTCCCAATTGTTGTTCTTAGTGCGTATTCAGAGAAAGAGAGACTTTTGCGTTCTATTGATATTGGTATAGATAAATATTTGATTAAACCTGTTGATATAGAAGAGTTGTTTAAAGTTTTAGATTATCTGATAGGTGAAAAAATTGAAGCAAATATGCTTGTAAAAATTTCTGAAGAATATCAATTTAACAAAACTAAACGAACTTTAATTTGCAGTGGTGAAGAAATTGTTTTAACTAAAAAAGAATTGGCTTTTATTTCTTTGCTTTTAAAGCAACCTGGAGCTTTGGTTTTGCATGAAGATATTAAGAAAAATGTTTGGATAGGTGAACATGTGAGCGATACTGCTGTTAGAACTTTTATAAAAAGAGTAAGAGATAAAGTGGGTGAAGATTTTATAAAAAATGTGCCAAGTTTAGGTTATAAGATAAATATCAATAAATAAGACTGATTTAACCTTAAAATATAAAGCATAACAAATGATTAACAAAATTGTTGTTTTTAAGAAAAAATGTATAATTAATATTCTATAATATTCTCTTGTTATCAAAAATTTTAAGGAGAAAGTCGATGCATCCAGGTAATGTATTAAATTACGACTATACGGTTGCAAGATATTTTATGTTTGCGACCATATTGTTCGGCATTGTTGGTATGGCTATAGGAACTCTTATAGCTTTTCAAATGGCATATCCTAATTTAAACTATTTAGCAGGAGAATATGCTACTTTTTCAAGACTTAGACCACTTCATACTTCGGGTGTGATTTTTGGTTTTATGCTTTCAGGGATTTGGGCAACTTGGTATTATATAGGTCAGCGTGTTCTTAAAGTGAGTATGGCTGAGTCAAGATTTTTGATGGCTGTTGGTAAGCTTCATTTTTTGCTTTATATGCTTACTATGGTTTTAGCTGTTATATCTTTGTTTATGGGTGTGACTACATCTAAAGAATATGCAGAGCTTGAGTGGCCTTTAGATATTCTTGTTGTTCTTGTTTGGGTTTTATGGGGTGTAAGTATTTTTGGACTTATTGGAATTCGTCGTGAAAAAACTCTTTATATTTCTCTATGGTATTATATAGCTACATTTTTAGGTATAGCTATGCTTTATCTTTTTAACAACATGGAAGTACCAACTTATTTTGTTACTGGAATGGGGAAATGGTGGCATAGTGTATCAATGTATGCAGGAACAAATGATGCTTTAGTGCAATGGTGGTATGGACATAATGCTGTGGCGTTTGTATTTACTGTAGGTATTATTGCTCAAATTTATTACTTCTTGCCAAAAGAAAGTGGTCAGCCGATTTTCTCTTATAAACTCTCTTTGTTTGCATTTTGGGGCTTAATGTTTGTTTATCTTTGGGCAGGTGGTCACCATTTGATTTATTCAACTGTACCCGATTGGATGCAAACTATGGGTTCGGTTTTCTCTGTAGTATTGATTTTACCTTCTTGGGGTTCAGCGATTAATATCTTGCTTACTATGAAAGGCGAGTGGAGCCAGCTTCGTGAGAGTCCATTGATTAAATTTATGATTTTAGCATCAACTTTCTATATGTTCTCAACACTTGAAGGGCCAATTCTTTCAATTAAATCTGTTAATGCTTTAGCACACTTTACAGATTGGATTCCAGGACATGTTCATGATGGAACATTAGGTTGGGTAGGATTTATGACTATGGCTGCGCTTTATCATATGACTCCTAGAGTTTTCAAAAGAGAGCTTTATAGCAAATCTTTAATGGAAGCTCAATTTTGGATCCAAACCACAGGTATAGTTCTTTATTTTGCTTCAATGTGGATTGCAGGTATTACTCAAGGTATGATGTGGAGAGCGACAGATGAGTATGGTAACTTGCTTTATAGCTTTATTGATACCGTTGTGGCTATTGTTCCTTATTATTGGATTAGAGCGATTGGTGGATTGTTGTATCTTATCGGTTTCTTTATGTTTACTTATAATATTTACAAAACAATTGCTTGTGGAAGAGTGCTTGATAAAGAACCAAAAAGCGCTTCGCCTATGGCAGCATAAAAAGGAGAAAATATGTTTAGTTGGTTAGAAAAAAATCCATTCTTTTTTGCTGTAGCTGTTTTTGTAGTGATTGCTTATGCAGGCATAGTTGAAGTTTTACCAAATTTTGCAGAAAATGCAAGACCAATTGAAGGTAAAAAACCTTATACGGTTTTACAACTTGCAGGGCGTGCAGTATATATTAAAGATAGTTGTAATGCTTGTCATTCACAGCTTATTCGTCCATTTAAATCAGAAACAGACCGTTATGGTATGTATTCTGTAAGTGGTGAATTTGCTTATGATAGACCTTTTCTTTGGGGTTCAAAAAGAACAGGACCTGATCTTGCTCGTGTAGGAAATTATAGAACGGCTGATTGGCATGAAAATCATATGTGGGATCCTACTTCCGTTGTTCCAGATTCTATTATGCCTTCATATAAGCATATGTTTAAAAATAATGCAGATATTGAAACTGCTTATGCTGAGGCTTTAACTGTGAAAAAAGTTTTCAATGTTCCTTATGATACAGAAAATGGAACAAAACTTGGTTCATGGGAGGATGCACAAGCTGAAGTAAAAGCCGAAGCTCAGGCTATAGTTGATCAAATGAAAAATCAAGAAGTAAAAGATGCTTTTGCTAGAGGTGAAATCAAAGAAATAGTTGCTTTGATCGCTTATTTAAATAGCTTAAAGTAAGATGATGGAACATTTATCAATAGTTTTTGATGTGATTAAAAATTTAATCACATTTGATTTAGCAACAGTTCAAAAACATGAGTGGGAGATTTTCCAAGGTTATGGTTTTTTTGCACTCGTGATGTTTTTGTCAATAGTATTATATGCGTATTTGTATCATTTATATAGAACAGAAAAAAAAGGCGAGAGAAATTATGAAAATTATGCAAACCTTGCCTTAAAAGATGATATTGATGATAGTGTATTAGAAAGTAAAAGGAGTGCTTAATGCAATGGTTAAATTTAGAAGATAATGTTAATCTCTTATCTTTAATTGGAGCTATTCTTATCATTTTAATCACACTAGTTATTGTGGGTAGAATGTTTAAGCAAATGAAAGAAAAGAAAGGCGAGTCAGAGCTTAGTGAATATAGTTGGGATGGAATAGGAGAGTATAAAAATGCTGTTCCTACTGGTTGGGCTGTGGTATTTTTCCTGACTATTGTTTGGGCTATTTGGTATTTTCTATGGGGATATCCTTTAAATTCTTTTTCAAGTATAGGTCAATATAATGAAGAAGTAGCAACTCATAATACAAAATTTGAAGAAAAATTTAAAAATTTATCTCCTGAAGATAAAATAGTAATGGGTCAAAATATCTTTTTAGTTCAGTGTTCGGCTTGTCATGGAATTACAGGAGATGGTATCAATGGTAAAGCTCAAAATTTAAATATTTGGGGTAGTGAAGAAGGTATAATCAATGTAATTAAACATGGTTCAAAAGGTATGAATTTTCCAGGTGGAGAAATGCTTGGTGCTGCTGATTTAGGTGTAGCAGAAGAAGATATCCCTGCTATTGCTGCTTATGTAGCAAAAGATCTTTCAGCTATTAAGAAAACTGCAAATGAAAATTTAGTAGCAAAAGGTAAAGAAGCTTATGCAACTTGTGCAGCATGCCATGGAGAAGATGGAAAAGGTCAAGATGGAATGTTCCCAGATCTTACAAAATACGGTTCTGCAGCTTTTGTCGTAGATGTTTTACATAGTGGTAAGGCTGGTTTTATAGGAACAATGCCGAGTTTTCCAACACTTAATGATATTCAAAAAGAAGCTGTTGGCGAGTATGTAATTTCTCTTTCAAGGGGTGAATGATGGAAAATAATAATAGATGCGTGTTTTCTCTTTCAGGTGTTACAGGTATGTTAATTGCTACGGTTTTGTTGCTTGCTATCTTAGCAGTTTTAACTATTTGGGGTCTTAAAGCTCAGCAAGAAGTGATGCAAAAGCCATATAGTCTTAAAGATGTACAAAGTGTAAAGATGTTTGGTTCAAAAGAACAAGATCATAGAAGTATAAAGGAAGCACAATGAGTAAGGCTTTGGAATATTTAATTGTTATTGGTTTAGTTGTTGCTGCTGCAATCACCGCTTGGTCGGTTTTAACTGCAAATCATCTTCATATAGGATGAAAAAAATATTACAAGATGGCTTTTTTTTAGCCATCTTCTTCTTTGTTTTATTGCCTTCTAGGGTTTTTGCTCTCGATGCTGTACTTTTTAATGAAAATATTTTAAGTCAAAAAGTAAGTAATGAGATTAATCTTATAGGAAAAGAGCTTTACCAAAAAAGTAATATTTTTATTGGCGTTATGGTTGGTGATAAAACTGAAATTGAAACTTTATTAAATAAACAAAAAGAACTTCCTCAATCTTATATATTGCTTCTTTTGTCAAAAAATTCTCACAAAGTTGATATAGTGGGCTCAAAAGGTACTTTAGCTTTGATTGATAAAGAAGCCGTGCTTAGTCCTTATCCTGGAACAGGATCTATTTTACCGATATTAGCTACAAATAAAGGTGATATTTATAATGCTGCTATACTTAATGGTTATGCAGATATTGTAGATCGTGTGGCAAAATCCTTGGGATTGCAATTAGAACATTCTATAGGTAATGCAAATCGTGATACTATCAATATCTTAAGAATACTTATTTATGGATTTATTTGCTTTGCATTGTTATACTATGCACAAAGAAGAATAAAGAGGAAAAAAAATGTTAGAAACTAAAAAAAGTTTTTGGCCTTATGGTATTTTGCTTTCACTTTTGGCTATAATTATTGCTTGTATTGTAACGATTTTTATAGCAAGTCACCATCCTGTGTATGAGGATGATTTTTATTTTGACTCTTATCAAAATGTTGAAAATAATTACAATCAAATACAAAAACAACAAGTAAATTTTGATAAATTTTTTAAAGTAAATTTTCAAAATGATAAAATCACTTTTATAGGTAAAAGAAAAATTCCTAGTTATGAAGTGGATCAAAATTCTTATGTTGCAAATTTTAAAATTTCTGCATTACAAAATATAAATTCTGATGATTTAAAAGTTCAAGTTCTTCTTACAAGACCATTCACTAAAAATTTTGATCAAAAGTTAGAAGGACAAGTTAAAAATGGAATTTTAAGTATCGCTTTACCTAAATTAGATAAAGGTAGATGGGAGCTTAAGCTAAAGTTTTATGCAAATCAAGAAACAGTGGGTTTTTTTAGCTACGAATTAAATGCTCAATGAAATTAAGAATTTTTAGTTCTTCAAGACAAATTAGAGAATATTATAATCAAAAAAAACAGCAAAATGCTTTATTAGATAGTGCTATTCATATAGGTGAATTTTTAGATAAAGTTTGTTTGAGCAATTTTCATAAAGCAAGTTCTTATGAAAGTTTGCTTTTAATGCAAGAAGCTTGTCTAAAAAGTAAGGATTTAGAAAAAAAACTAGGAATTTCGGTAGAATTTTTTGCTTTTTTGAAAAATAACGAATATCTTTTTTCTTTTTTTAAAGAACTTAGTTTAGAAAAAAAAAGCATAGAAGATCTTAAAAATAATGATTATTATGCCACCTATAATGAACATTTAGAAATTTTAGATGAGGTATATAAAAATTATCTTGCTTTACTTGAAAAAAATTCTTTTTATGATGATCTTTCTTTACCTAAAAATTACACTCTTAATAAAGATTTTTTAGATGAGTATGAAGCTATAGTTTATGATTTGCAAGGTTTTTTGAGTAAATTTGAAGAAAATTTATTAAGTGAAATTTCTCAGATTAAAGAAGTGGTTTTAAGTTTTAAAACAAGTAAATTTAATCTTGAATATCTTTTAAAACTTGATTTTTTAAAAATATTTGATTTAAAAATAAACACTCATTATAAAATCAATCTTTCAAAACAAGAGATTTTAAAAGAAGAAATTTTTAAAACAAAAAATTCAAAAATTAAACTCAAATCTTTTGAATTAAGGGCTTTACAATGTGCCTTTGTTATGGATGAAATTTCACATTTTGTACGCAAAGGTTTAAAGCCTGAAAATATTGCAGTTATAACTCCAGATGAAAGTTTTTGTGAATTGTTGAGACTTTTTGATAAAGACAATATGCTTAATTTTGCAAGTGGAATTAGTATTAAAGAGAGTTTGTTTTATCAAAAATTTCAAGCACTTTATGAAAGTGCTAGCAGTGCTTCTTTTGTCTATAAAAATCAAGAGGATTATTTTGAAGACGCGCAGATGATTTTTGATTATCACAATACGCTTTTACATTCTTTAAAGCTTGATTTTATAGAGTTTAAAAAATATTTTGATCAGAAATGTGATTTTGAATATTTTGAAAAATTACTTGCTTTGTTTTTAGAAAATGAAAAACAAGAGCTTATTTATTTGATACGAAAAGAACTTTATTTTATTAAAGATTTATTGAAAAATCAGTCTTTAACTCTTAAAGAGTTGATCCATCTTTTTTTCATGCAAATTTCACAACTTTCCCTTAGTGATGTAGGTGGAGGTAAGGTTACGGTAATGGGACTTTTAGAAAGTCGTGGGCTTTGTTTTGATGGGGTGATTTTGGTTGATTTTAATGAAGAATTTATTCCTAAAAGAAGTGTTAATGAACTTTTTTTAAACAATGAAGTGCGTAAAAAAGCAGGATTGATTAGCTATGATAGAAGAGAAAATTTACAAAGATTTTATTATGAAAGCTTGATGAAGAATGCTTTAGAAATAAGTATTTGCTTTGTGGAAAATGAAGAAAAAAGCAAATCACGTTTTTTAGATGAACTTGATTTTGACTTTTATTATGAAACCCATATTCACCAAAAAGCTTATCTTAATGCTTTAAAATTAGACTATGAAGGCATAAAACCTAATCTAACTCCTATAAAAGCTCCTATTTTAAAGCATAATCCTTTCGAGTTCCCGCTTTCTTTTAGTCGTTTTAATTTATTGGAAAATCAAAAAAGAACTTATTATTATCGCTATATTTTAAATTTAGCAGAACCTAGGGTTTTAAGCGAGGAAAGCAAAGCGAAAAATCAAGGAAATTTCATCCATAAAATGCTTGAAATTTATTATAAAAATTATGCAAATAATGATTTTGATATAAAAGTTTTTACAAATTTATTGGATAAAGAATATCAAAAATACAATATCAGCGAACTTGATCTTGAAGTATTTAAATTAAAATTTATACAATTTGCTAAAAATGAAAAAGAGCATTTTTCAAAAGGCTTTTATGTCGCACATACAGAGCTCGAGTTAAATAATATTTTAAAGCTTGGAGCAGATAGTATAAAACTTAAGGGCACTATAGATCGTATCGATAGTTCAAAAGAAGGTAATTTGATTATTGATTATAAAAGTGGAAAAGTGCCAAGTAATTCTTATCAACTTGCTTTTTACCAAGCTTTATATGATGAAAATGCAAGCATGGGTTTTTATGATTTAAATAGTATGCAAATATTGCATCAAAAAGCCAAAAGTTTAGATGAGCTAAGAGAAAGACTTAAAGATTTAGTTCTTATGAGCAAGGAAGAAATAGAGTTTGAAAATGAACAAGATGAGTATTGTCCTTATAAACTCATTTATAAAAAGGAATTAAAATGAGTCAATTTGAGCCTTTTTTGGCATTAGAAGCGAGTGCAGGAAGTGGAAAAACCTTTGCCTTGAGCGTGCGTTTTGTAGCACTTATTTTAAAAGGAGCTAGGATTAATGAAATTTTAGCTTTAACTTTTACTAAAAAAGCTGCTAATGAAATGCAAAAAAGAATTATTGAGACTTTTTTAAATTTAGAAAAAGAAAATAAAACCAGTGAATGCAATGAGCTTTGCAAGCTTTTAGGTAAAGATAAAGAAGAGCTTATTTCTTTAAGAGATGCTAAAAAAGAAGAATTTTTAAGAACAGAGTTAAAAATCAGTACTTTTGATGCTTTTTTCGGAAAAATTTTGCGTGTTTTTGCTTTAAATTTGGGCTTAAGTAGTGATTTTACAATGAGTGAAGAGAAGCTTGATGTAAGAGAGATTTTTTTAAAACTTCTTAAAAAAGATGAATTAAAAGATTTGGCTTATTATATTAATTTAGTTGATGAGAAAGAAAATTTTTTTAACGAGCTTGAAAAATTTTATGAGAATGCTTATTTTCAAAATCTTCCTAAAATTCCAAATCCATCTAAAGCTTATATCAATAAAGCTTATAGTGAGTTAAGAAGTTATTGTTTGGGTCTTACTCATGTAAAAAATTATAAAAATTTGTGTGACAATTTTAAAAGTGAAGTTTTAGATTTGTCTGTATTTATGCAATCAAGCTTTATGACAAAATTTGAAAGTACAAAATATTTGCAAGATTTAGAAAGCACTAACTTGCATTTTAGCGCAAAAAGAATGGAGCTTATAAATGCTTTAAATACTTATGCTATAGAGCTTGAAAATTATAAAATTGCTAATTTAATGAATCTTTTAAATCATTATAGTGAAGCTAAAAATATATTTCATAAAGATAAAAATACTTTAAATTTTCAAGATGTGAGTAAAAAAGTTTATGAGTTAATAACCAGTGAATTTAAGGATATGATTTATTTTCGCTTAGATGGTTTTATTTCGCATTTGCTTATTGATGAATTTCAAGATACAAGCGTGATCCAATATCAAATTTTACGCCCTTTGATTGCTGAGCTTGTTTCAGGGGAAGGAGTTAAGAAAAATCGCACTTTTTTTTATGTAGGAGATAAAAAACAAAGTATTTATCGCTTTCGTAAAGGAAAAAAAGAATTATTTGATTTGTTAAAACAAGAATTTGAACAAATTAAAAGTGACAGTTTAAATACTAATTATCGTTCTAAAGAGCTTTTGGTTGATTTTGTTAATGAAACTTTTAAAGAAAAAATCAAAGATTATAAAGAGCAATTTGCCTTAGAAAGCAAAAAAGGCGGTTTTGTGCGTATTGTGGAATCTAAAGAACAAAAGGTTAAAAACCAAGCTCAAGAAATTAAGGAAAAGACTTTAGAAACTTTATTTGAGCAAGTTAATTTTTTAAGATCTAAAAATATTTCTTATGATGATATTTGTATTTTGTGTTGGAAAAATAGCGATACAGATATGGTTTTGGATTTTTTAAGAGAGCAAAATATTCCTGCGTTTACTCAAAGTAATGTTTTACTTGAAAATAAAGCAAGCGTAAGACTTGTTTTAGAATATGCTAAATATTGTATTTTTGGTGATGAGTTTTACTTGGTATTTTTAAAAGAACTTTTAGGTTTTGAGCCGAGAAAAATCGCCCTTGATTTTTCAAAAAATACTATGGAAAATGTACTTTTTTTAATAAAAGAATTAAAACTTGATTTAAATGATATAGCTTTAATGCAATTTATCGAATATGCTAAAACTAAGGAAAATTTTTTAAAGCTTTTATTTGAGCCTTGTACTTTGAAAATAGTAAGCGAACAAAATATGGGTATTAGTATTATGAGTGTGCATAAATCTAAGGGTTTGGAATTTGATCATGTGATTTTGCTAGATAGTTTATCTAAAAACAATTCAAACAATGAAGATATTATGCTTGAATATGATATCAATCAAGGTTGGCAACTCCATATTAAAGATAAAATTCGAGAGCTTACTAAAGAGCCTATTTATACCCTTTTTAAAGAAAATATTACAAAAGCAAATTATGAAGATGATATCAATAAACTTTATGTGGCTTTTACAAGAGCTAAGGAAAGTTTGATTATCATAAAAAGAAACGAAGAAAGTGTAAATGGAAATTATCCAAGTTATTTTAAGGGGGGATTTTTAAATATACACTCTCAAGAAAGAGGTTTTTTAGAAAGCAAAGAACAAATTTTAAGTGTTAAAAAAGAAAGTATTCAAGCTTTACAAAAATTTGAAAAAATTAGCCCACAAGAAGTTCAAAGTGAAGAAAGGCTTGATAGTAAAGAGCTATATTTTGGAAATGCTTTTCATTTTTTTATGCAAAATTTAAAACTCCCTAAGAGTGAAAATTTTCAAATACTTACCCAAAGATGCAAGAGCAAATTTAGGCATTTTTTAGATGAGAGTGATTTTGAAAAGCTTTTTAAAAGAATTGAAATTTTGCTGAAAAATACTCAATTTCAAAATTTAATTAGCGATGGAAAGCTTTTAAAAGAGCAAGCTTTGAGTTTTAATGGAGAAATTAAACAATTAGATTTGCTTGTTTTAAAAGATGAAGAAGCTTTCATAATTGATTATAAAACAGGTCTTGCTATGCAAGATAAACATAAAGAGCAAGTAAGAACTTATAAGATTGCCATTAGTGAAATTTTGAAAAAAGATAAAGTGCGTGCTTTTATAGTTTATTGTTTGGAAAATGAAATTCAAATTTTGGAAATATAAACTTTATTTTTACTTAAATTAAGTAAAAATTAATATTATTTTTTATACAATCACATTTTAAATTTTTGGCAAAGGTAAAAATTATGACAAAGATAACAAAGCCAAACGAAGTAAAACGAGAATGGATTGTTTTAGACGCAGAAGGCAAACGCTTTGGTCGTCTTTTAACTGAAGTAGCAACAATTTTGAGAGGTAAAAACAAGCCTTGCTTTACTCCAAATGTTGATTGTGGTGATTATGTAATTATCATCAATGCTTCAAAAGCTGTATTTACAGGTGCTAATAAAGCAGAAGATAAGCTTTATCATAGACATTCAGGATATTTTGGAAGTGTAAAAAGTGAAAAATTTGGTGATTTACTTGAAAAAAATCCTGCAAAATTGTATAAATTAGCAGTTAGAGGTATGCTTCCTAAAACAAATTTGGGCAGAGCTATGCTTAAAAAATTAAAAATCTATGCGGGTAGTGAGCACCCACACACTGCACAAATTGCTAAAGAAGGAAAATAATCATGGCAACAACATACGCAACAGGTAAGAGAAAAACTGCTATCGCAAAGGTATGGGTAAAACCAGGTAGTGGTAAAATTAGTGTTAATGGTGTTGATTTAAACACTTGGCTTGGTGGACACGAGGCGATTAAGCTTAAAGTGGTTCAACCTTTACTTGTGACTAAACAAGAAACTTCAATGGATATTAAGGCAACTACTTTAGGCGGGGGCTATAGTGCTCAAGCTGAAGCTTTAAGACATGGAATTTCAAGAGCTTTAGCAGCTATGGATGCTGATTTTAGAGCCTTATTAAAACCTAAAGGACTTCTTACTAGAGATAGTAGAACTGTTGAGCGTAAAAAATACGGACGCCGCAAAGCAAGAAGAAGTCCGCAATTCTCTAAACGTTAATATTTTTTGGTGGGATTTTCCCACCTTTCTACAATTTTTTATAAAACTCATCCTTTTTTCTATCATTATATGATATAATTACAAAATTTAAATTTTATTTTATAACACTAATGAAAGGTTTTTCTATGAAAAAAATATTATTATGTTTAGGTTTGGCAAGTGTTTTATTCGGTGCTGATAACAATGTAAAATTTGAAATCACTCCAACTTTAAACTATAATTACTTTGAAGGTAATTTGGATATGGATAATCGTTATGCACCAGGTGTTAGACTTGGTTATCATTTTGACGATTTTTGGCTTGATCAATTAGAATTTGGGTTAGAGCATTATTCTGATGTTAAATATACAAATACAAATAAAACTACAGATATTACAAGAACTTATTTGAGTGCTATTAAAGGTATTGATGTGGGTGAGAAATTTTATTTCTATGGTTTAGCAGGTGGAGGATACGAGGATTTTTCAAATGCTGCTTATGATAATAAAAGCGGTGGATTTGGACATTATGGCGCGGGTGTAAAATTCCGTCTTAGTGATTCTTTGGCTTTAAGACTTGAAACTAGAGATCAAATTAATTTTAATCATGCAAACCATAATTGGGTTTCAACTTTAGGTATTAGTTTTGGTTTTGGTGGCAAAAAGGCAAAAGCTGTAGAAGAAGTTGCTGATACTCGTGCAACTCCACAAGCAAAATGTCCTGTAGAACCAAGAGAAGGTGCTTTGTTAGATGAAAATGGTTGCGAAAAAACTATTTCTTTAGAAGGTCATTTTGGTTTTGATAAAACTACTATAAATCCAACTTTTCAAGAAAAAATCAAAGAAATTGCAAAAGTTTTAGATGAAAATGAAAGATATGATACTATTCTTGAAGGACATACAGATAATATTGGTTCAAGAGCTTATAATAAAAAACTTTCAGAAAGACGTGCTAAAAGTGTTGCTAATGAACTTGAAAAATATGGTGTAGAAAAAAGTCGCATCAAAACAGTAGGTTATGGTCAAGATAATCCTCGCTCAAGCAATGATACTAAAGAAGGTAGAGCGGATAATAGAAGAGTGGATGCTAAATTTATTTTAAGATAATGAATAAAACTATTTTATTTGATTTAGATGGCACTTTAATTGATTCTACTGATGCTATTTTAAATTCTTTCCAAGGAGCTCTTAAAGCCCTTGGATTAACTTCTAAAAATAATGAAGAAATCAAAAATCTCATAGGTTATCCTTTAGAGCAAATGTTTAGAATGCTTTATCCAGATAAAGTAAATTTAAGTAAAGAATTTGTATTAACTTATCGTGAAATTTATACACAAATTTATTTAGAACAAACCACTCTTTTGCCTAAAGCAAAAGAGGCATTAGAACTTGGAAGCGAAATTGCAGATCTTGGTATAGTTACAACAAAAGGTGGTAAATTTACTCCGATTTTACTTGATTATTTGGGAGTTAAAAAATTCTTTAAAACTTTAATTACTCTTGAAGATGTCACAAATCCAAAGCCAAGTTCCGAACCTATAATTTTAGCCTTAAAAAGACTCAATAAAACTCAAGAAAATGCCTATATGATAGGCGATACAATACTAGATATTCAAGCTGCAATTTCTGCTAATATCACTCCTTTGGCCTTAACTTGTGGCTATGGCAATGAAAATGAATTAAAATCCCATTCTATGGTATTTTTAAATGCATATGAGGCTGTTAATTATATAGCTAGATTAAACTAATTTCAAGTTTTCATTAAACGCCTTTTAAGAGAATTTATAGTAAATTGATAGCTAAAAAATTATAAAAATTATCAATATAAAGGAAGGTCTCAATGGGTAAAATTATGAAAACTATGGACGGAAATGAGGCTGCTGCATATGCTGCGTATGCTTTTACTGAAGTTGCTGGAATTTATCCTATTACACCTAGTTCTCCTATGGCTGATTACACCGATATGTGGGCAGCTGCAGGTAAAAAAAATCTTTTTGGAGTTCCTGTAAAAATCGTAGAAATGCAAAGTGAAGCAGGTGCTGCAGGTAGTGTGCATGGATCTTTACAGGCTGGAGCTTTAACTACAACTTATACAGCTTCTCAAGGATTACTCCTTAAAATTCCAAATATGTATAAAATAGCAGGTCAATTGCTCCCCTGTGTAATCCATGTAGCAGCGCGTTCTTTGGCTGCTCAAGCTTTGTCTATCTTTGGCGATCATCAAGATATTTATGCGGCAAGACAAATTGGTTTTGCTATGCTTTGTTCGCATTCTGTGCAAGAAACCATGGACTTAGCTGGTATAGCACATTTAGCTGCAATTAAGGGAAGAGTGCCATTTTTACATTTTTTTGATGGTTTTAGAACAAGCCATGAAATTCAAAAAGTTGAAGTGATGGATTATGCGCATTTTGATAGATTATTAGATAGAGAAGCTTTGCTTGAATTTAGAAATAATGCTTTAAATCCAGAAAATCCAAAAACACGTGGAACAGCACAAAATGATGATATTTATTTTCAAACTAGAGAAGTAAGCAATCGTTTTTATGATGCTTTGCCTGATGTTGTTAATGAATATATGCAAGAAATTTCAAAAATTACAGGTAGAGAATACAAACCATTTACTTATTATGGACACAAAGAGCCAGAGCGTATGATTGTTGCTATGGGTTCTGTAACTCAAGCACTTGAAGAGGTAGTGGACTATCTTAATGCTAAGGGTGAAAAGGTAGGGATTTTAAAAGTTTATCTTTATCGTCCATTTAGTTTAAAATATTTCTTTGATGTTATGCCAAAATCAGTGAAAAAAATCGCGGTTTTAGATAGAACCAAAGAACCAGGAAGTCTTGGGGAGCCGCTTTATATTGATGTAAAATCAGCTTTCTATGGAAGAGAAAATGCTCCTGTTATAGTGGGTGGAAGATACGGACTTTCTTCAAAGGATGTTGATCCTGCTCAAATGATAGCAGTATTTGAAAATCTTAAACTTGATAATCCAAAAGATGGCTTTACTGTAGGTATAGTTGATGATGTAACTCACACTTCACTGAGTGCTGGAGAGAAAATTTCACTTGGAGATGAAAGTACGATCGAATGTTTATTTTACGGACTTGGTGCTGATGGAACTGTGGGTGCAAATAAAAACTCGATTAAAATTATCGGGGATAAAACGGATTTTTACGCTCAAGCTTATTTTGCTTATGATTCTAAAAAATCAGGGGGTTATACAAGAAGCCATTTAAGATTTTCTAAAAAACCTATCCGTTCAACTTATCTTGTTTCAACTCCGCATTTTATCGCTTGTTCGGTAGCGGCTTATTTGGAAATTTATGATGTTTTAGCAGGAATTCGTAAAGGAGGAACTTTCCTTTTAAATAGTATTTGGAATGCTGAAGAAACCATAAGACAACTTCCAGATGCAGTAAAGAAAACTTTAGCCGAAAAAGAAGTAAATTTTTATATCATCAATGCAACCAAACTAGCTCGTGATATAGGTTTGGGAAATCGTACAAATACCATTATGCAATCAGCCTTTTTCAAACTTGCAAAAATCATTCCTTATGAAGACGCACAAAAATACATGAAAGAGCTCGCGTATAAATCTTATAGTAAAAAAGGCGATGCTATTGTAGAAATGAATTACAAAGCTATTGATGTGGGTGCTGATGGACTTGTAAAAGTTGAAGTGGATCCAAATTGGAAAAATTTAGAGCTTAAAGAAAAAGAACAAACCAATGCCTATAAAGGTACTGAATTTGTTGAAAAAATCGTAAAACCTATGAACGCAGCCAAGGGTGATGATTTACCTGTTTCAGCCTTTTTAGGTTATGAAGATGGAAGTTTTGAACACGGCACAACCGAATACGAAAAACGCGGTGTTGGGGTTATGGTACCAAGATGGATAGAGGCAAATTGTATTCAATGTAATCAATGTGCTTCAGTTTGTCCGCATGCTGTTATCAGGCCATTTTTGATCAATGATGAAGAAATGGCAAATGCACCTCGTGGTGTAAAAGATCATGCTTTAGAAGCTAAAGGAACCAAAGGAGAAAAATTAAGCTTTAAAATCCAAGTTTCTCCACTTGATTGTACAGGCTGTGAGCTTTGTGTTCATGAGTGTCCTACTAAGGAAAAATCTTTGGTTATGGTACCACTTCAAGAAGAGATGGATTTTGGCGAGCAAGAAAATGCGGATTATTTATTTAAAGAAATTACTTATAAAGATGATATTTTAAATAAAGAAACCACAAAAGGAGCACAATTTGCCCAACCTTTATTTGAATTCCATGGGGCATGTCCTGGATGTGGGGAAACTCCTTATATTACTTTAATCACAAGATTGTTCGGTGAAAGAATGATTGTGGCTAATGCTACAGGTTGTAGTTCTATTTATGGGGGTTCAGCTCCATCAACTCCTTATAGAAAAAGTGTGAAAAATGGACATGGTCCTGCTTGGGGAAATTCACTTTTTGAAGACAATGCCGAGTTTGGTTTGGGTATGAAAATTGCAACTGAAAACACAAGACACCGCATTGAACATATCATGAATGAGAGTATGCAAGAAGTTCCAAATGCTTTATCAGCCCTTTTTAAAGATTGGATTGCAAATAAAGACAATGGTGCTATGTCTGTGGAAATTAAAGATAAAATGATCCCTATTTTAGAGCAAAATAAAAATATTAAAGCGGTGCAAGATATATTAGAGCTTAAACAGTATTTAAGTAAAAAATCTCACTGGATTTTTGGTGGTGATGGTTGGGCTTATGATATAGGCTATGGCGGACTTGATCATGTTTTAGCAAGTGGAGAAAATGTAAATATTTTAGTACTTGATACAGAAGTTTATTCTAATACTGGCGGTCAAAGTTCAAAATCTTCTAGAACAGGAGCTGTGGCACAGTTTGCAGCAGCAGGCAAACCTATACAGAAAAAAGATCTAGGTCAAATTGCTATGACTTATGGTTATATTTTTGTAGCACAAGTAAATTCAACGGCAAATTATACTCATCTTATCAAAGCTATCACTGCAGCTGAGGCCTATGATGGACCATCTTTGGTGATTTGTTATTCTCCTTGTATAGCTCATGGTATTAAAGGTGGGCTTGGTTACTCAGGAGAGCAAGGTGAGCTTGCTACAAAATGTGGTTATTGGCCACTTTATACCTTTGATCCTCGTTTAGAAGAGCAAGGAAAAAATCCTTTAACTTTAACAGGAAAAGAGCCTGATTGGGATTTATATGAGCAATTTTTAATGAATGAAGTGCGTTATAATGCACTTAAAAAAGCAAATCCTGAACACGCTGCTGAGCTTTTTGAACGCAATAAAAAAGACGCTCAACGTCGCTATAGACAGCTTAAGCGTATCGCTATGGCTGATTATAGCAATGAGGTTGAAAGCTGATAAAATATATTTTTAGTGCAACATTGTGTTTTAGCACTTTGTTTGCACAAGATAATTTTGAAGAGTATTTTAAACTTATAGATAAAGAAAATCGCATAGATTTTAATACTCTTCAAAACCCATTTGTGAATCCTACTTTTGAAAAATTAAGACATATTAAAATTACTGCAATTATGCTTGATAAAGTAAAAATTTATGATCGATGGTATAAAAAAGGTGATATGATTGATGATGCTATAATACATGAAATAAATACTAAAGAGATTAAATTCCAATATGATAATTTAGAAATTGCAATCCAAATAAATAAAAATGATAAGATTAATATTAATTAACATTCTTTGTTGCCATTATCTTTATGCTTTAGATTGTCAAAAGCGTCTTTTTGATATCAGTATTAACGAAAAATTAAGCATACAAGAAAGTCTTGATGAGCTTGCAAAATATTGTTCTTTCAGTATTATTGTTAAAGATAAAATTGCCAAAGAAAAATTAGAAACATTGCAAAACTCTGTCAATATTCATCAAATGAGTTTGGACGAAATTTTTAATTTTTTTATCAAAGAGCATGATCTTAGCTATGATTTTGATGGTAAAATTTTAAGAATTTCAGGCATTAATACGAAGATTTTTAAGATAAGTTATATCACTTCTATCAGAGAAGGACAAAGCATAACTAAAGCGTCTGTAGACGCTAAACCAAGGCAAAGTGAATATAGCGGTAGTTTTGATGATGCAGAAGACAATATGATTAAAAGTATGGAAAAATTTGATTTTTGGCAAAATATAGAAAAAGAGATTATTGTATTATTAAAAAATTCTCATGAAGATTATGAGGCTAAAACTCCCATTATAAATCCCAATGCAGGTCTTATTATAGTAACTGGAACAAATTCTCAGTTAAAAAGTGTGAAAAATTATTTGCAAAAACTAGAAAATCGTCTTAAAAAACAAGTTATTATCGATGTTAGCATACTTGCTGTGAGTTTAAATGAAAGCCATTCTAGTGGGATTAATTGGCAAAATTTTAATATAGGTTTAAATTCACAAGCAAATAATGAAAATTCTTTTATTCAGTTTCAAAATGGGCAAGGTTTTGTTAAGAATTTGGGTTTAAGGGCGAATTTAAATTTTGATTCTATTATTAACTTTCTTTCTCAAAATGGAAAAACTAGCGTGCTTTCTAATCCAAAGCTTATGGCTTTAAATAACCAACAAGCCATTATTTCTGTAGGCGATACTATAAATTATCAAGTTAAAGAAAGTTCTAAAGGTACTGAAAATGGGACTACTGTTAGTGAAAGTTATAATAATTATTCTATTTTTGTAGGCATTTTACTCAATATCTTGCCTGAAATTTCTGATGATGGAAAAATAATGCTTAGGATTAATCCAAGCTTAAGTGATTTTAAGTATCCAGAAGATAATAAACGACAAAAAGAACCAAGAACTATTGCTCCTGATACCATACAAAAAAAGCTTTCTAGCGTTGTGCAAGTAGAGAATAATCAAACTTTAATTTTAGGTGGATTGATTTCTCACGATAAATCTAATGAGAAAAATTCTATCAATTTTCTATCAAAAATTCCAATCCTAGGTTCTTTGTTTAAAGGAGAAGTTTTAAATTCTAAAGCAACCGAAATCGTTTTTATTATCACTCCAAGTATAGTAGATAGCGTAAATGCTCCAAGTCTTAAAGATCTAGGATTTAAGCATTATGAGTAAAATTATTCCATTTAGAGAAGAAATTTTTCATCAAATCAATCAAATTTTAGAAAGCCAAAAAGCTTTTATTTTTTTATGGGGAAAAAGTGGTAGTGGTAAAAGTGTATTGTTGCAAAGATTGGCAAAAAAATATAATGTTGATTTTATTAATGAAAATTTTAAAGATCAGAGTTTCTTAAAAGAAAAAATTGAGTTTTTGATTTCACAAGGTCAGAGTTTAATCATTCTTGATGAAGTGGGAATGTATGATTATGCAATGCTAGAAAGCATCAGGATTTATAGTGATTCTATAAGTTTTGTTTTAAGTTCTCATAAAAAGTTAAATATACTTAAAAAAGAGCATTTTAAAAGTCGTTTAAGTGCTTGTTTTAAATTGAAAAATATTAGTCTTTTAGAACTTGATGATTATATTAAATTGAAATTTGGAATGAATTTTTCAAATAAATGTCTTAAGTTTTTACAAAAAATTTCTCAAGGAAATTTAAGATATATTGATAAAACTTTAAAAAGTTTTTATGAGATAAATAGTTTTTTTGATAAAAACAAAAGTCAAGAGTATATTTTAAAGCTTAGTGCTTTAGAGAATGGCTTATTAAGGTAAGATATGCAAGAAAGAATTAAAGAGCTTGAGCTTAGGTATAAATACTTTTTACTTAAAAAATATTTAAAATATTTATTATTAATTATTCTAATATCAGTAATAGCATTTTGTTTTTTTGTGCTAATGCAAAAATATAATAAGCAAAAAAATATTTATTTGCAGGCTATTGAACATAAAAAGCATTTGGAGCAAAAGATTCTTCAAGCGCAAATTTTACAAGAAAAAAATAAGATTTCTAGGGAAAAGTTATATAAAGAACTAGAAGAAGTTAAAGCGGTGCAGGAAAATACACATATTAGCAAGATAGAAATTGATTCTAAAATTTTAAATATTTCTGATTTAAAAAAATCTTTTTATCAAAATCCAAGCTATGAAAAGGCATTAAATTTAGCTAAGAAGTATTTTGATATTAAAGCTTATCAAAAGACAATATTTTGGGCTTTAAAAGCCAATGAACTTGACAAGCAAAAACAAGATTCTTGGCTGATTTTTGCTCAGGCTAAAAGAGCTTTAGGCGAAGAAAAAGAAGCTCAAAGTGCTTTAGATGCTTATATAAATTATTATGGTTTAATGGAATTAGATGGAAAGTAGAATGGATAAAATTTTTCAAGCTTATATTGATAATGAAATAAGTCTTGATGAAATTTGCACTAAATTTAATATCACTTCTTGGGATTTTTTTAACAAATTAGCAAATTTTTGTAATTTACATTTTGTTGATTTAGATGAAGATAATGATTTTATTTATGAAGGTATACCTTTTTCTTTACTTTTAAAATTTAAATTTCTGCTTATTAAAAACAATGATGGCTTTATGATTATTAGATCCAAACCTTGTTCTTTAGAGCTTTTAGAGCAAGTTAAGACTTTTATGATTTGTGAAAAAATCGACACTGCAATTGCCGATGAATTAAAGATAGCTAAAATTTTAAATCAAATTCGCATTCAAGAGGAGATTAAAAGATTAAGCATTAAGCTTAGACTTGAATGGCAAGAAAATCACAAAAGAGATGATCAAAGTTGCATCAGTCAAATTTTTGATTTTTTATTACATGAAATTTTATCTTTTCATGCGAGTGATATTCATATAGAAGCAAGGAATGATGATGCTTTGATTAGGTTTAGGGTTGATGGAATTTTGCGTGAATTTGCTATTTTTGAGAAGGATATTTATGAAGCTTTGGTTTTTCATGTCAAATTTTTAGCTTGTTTGAATTTAGCTGAATCAAGAAAAACGCAAGATGGAAGTTTTGAATTAGATTTTGAAAATGAAAGATATGATTTTCGTGTTTCATGTTTGCCTTTGATTTATGGCGAAAGTGTTGTTATAAGAATTTTAAAACATGATAAAGAAATTTTGGATTTGCATAAACTAAATCTTGGAGATAAAAATTTAGAAATTTTAAAAAAGATTTTACATCGTCCCAATGGAATGATTTTATTAACCGGTCCTACAGGTAGTGGTAAAAGCACAACTTTATACGCGTGTTTAAATGAATTGAAAAGTATTGAAAAAAAGATTATCTCCGCAGAAGATCCTATAGAATATAAAATTCCTTTAGTGCAGCAAATTTTGCTTAATTCAAAAGTTGGAGTCGAGTTTAATAGTGTTTTAAGAGCAATTTTAAGGCAAGATCCTGATATTATCATGATAGGAGAAATTCGCGATGAAGAAAGTTTAGATATTGCACTTAAAGCTTCTTTAACAGGTCATTTGCTTTTAAGCACCTTGCATACTAATGATGCTCTTAGTACCATTGATAGGCTTTTGGATATGCAAGCAAAAAGTTACTTAATAGCATCGGCTTTGAGTCTTGTTATAGCACAGCGTTTGGTTAGAAAACTTTGTCCTTGGTGTAAGCAAAAAAGCAAAAAACATTATATTGAATTTGAAGGTGAATTTTTTGAACCAAAAGGATGTGAGCGTTGTCATCATAGTGGATTTTTTGGCAGAGAATTAATCGCTGAGTGCTTAGAGATCAATGAAGATTTAGCTTGTGCAATTAGGGAAAATCAAGATAAAACGATTTTAATGGAGCTTGCAAAAAAATATGGCTTTCAAACTATGTTTGAACAAGGTTTAAAAAAAGCCAAAGAAGGTCTTACAAGTATAGATGAGCTTTTAAGGGTTGTAAGATGAAATTTTATGAAGTAGAATTTCTTAAAAACAATCAAAATTATACAAAAACTATAAAAGCTGAAAATTTAAATACAGCACAAGCAAAAGCCTTATCAAAGAATTGGAAAATCATTGATATAAAAGAAATTCAAAAATCTAATTTTCAGAGATTAAAGGATGAAAATTTTATACTCTTTTTTAAAGAGCTAGCTTTGTTGTGTGAAGTTGGATTAAGTGTTCAAGAAGCGATTAGAGAATTATATCTTATGCATTCTTGCAAGATTATGAAAAAAATATTAGACAATTTAATTTTAGCCCAAAATCTAAATCAAGCTTTTGAAAATGCTAATTTTGGATTAAATCGTGCGGAGTTAGCTTTGATTAAAACGGCTGAAAAGACAGGAAAAATCAGTGAAGTGTTTAGTCAAATTTCTAAACTTCGAGAAAAAAGCTTAGAGAGTCAAAAACAATTAAAAAAGGCTTTTAGATATCCTACTTTGGTTTTTTTAAGTATTATCGGAGCATTTTTGTTTTTAATGCTTTTTGTAGTGCCTAATTTTAAAGATTTATTTGAAAATTTAGGCGCGAGTTTGCCTTTTATCACGCATGTAATGTTAGAAATTTATAATTTTTTAGATGACTATGGAATTTTTTGCATATTTTTGTTTGTTATTTTTATTGTTATGCTTATTTTAGCTTATAAAAATTTTCATTCTTTTGCTTTTTCTTGCGATTTTTTATTTTTAAAAGTACCTTTGATTTCTCGTTTGATTATTTATAATCAAAATTATTATTTTTTTATGGTTTTTTCTTTGCTTTTAAAAAATGGAATTTCAATATCTAAAGCTTTTGATTTAGCTATTATAGGGCTTGAAAATAAATTTTTAATTTTTCAGTATAAAAAACTTTTTAGTTTTATAGATTCTGGTCTTGAGTTAAGTCAGGCTTTTAAAAAGATTGATATTTTTGATTCTTTGGTGTTTTCTATGCTTAGTGTTGCGATGAAAAGTGGGAGACTTGAAGTATTAAGTGAAGAAATTGCCAAATATTATCAACAAAAAAGCGAAAATTTGATGGATAGATTTTTGATTTTTTTAGAGCCTATGATGACTTTATTTGTAGCGCTTTTAGTTTTGTTTTTGGCTTTAGGTATATTTTTACCTATGTGGGAGCTTAGCTCAGGGGTCAATTTTAACTAAAATAATCCCAAGCTACTTTAATAATAGTAGCTCCTACAACGATTAAAAATAAAGTTTTTATAAACTTTCCATTAGTTTTTAATACAAGTTTTGAGCCTAAATAAGCTCCTAAAACTTGTCCTACACCCATAAGCAAACCTACAGCCCATAAAAGTTCATATTGCCATAAAAATATAGCAAGAGCAATGATGTTGCTTGTGAAATTTAAAATTTTAGTATTAATGCTCGCTTTTCTCATATTAAAACCTAGTAGCATCACACAAGCAAAAATCCAAAATGAACCCGTTCCAGGCCCTAAAAATCCATCATAAAATCCTAAAGTTAAGCCACAAATTAAATGAAAAATTTTGATATTTTTTATTTTAGGTTCGCTTTCGTGTTTGCCTAAGTTGGGACGTAAGGCTGTATATAAGAAGGTAAGAGTTAAAAAGATTAAGATAATAAGCTTTAATTGCTCATCTTTTACAAAAAGAACACTATAACTTCCTATAGCTGCTCCTAAGGCTGTGAAAAAAACACCCCAAGCAAGATGAGGTAGAGTGGTGGATTTAAAATAAGTTAAAGTAGCTGTAAAAGAACCAAAGACGCTTTGGAGTTTGTTTGTTGCTAAGGATAAATGCGCAGGAATTCCACAGGCTATGAGTGCTGGTAGAGTAATAAGCCCTCCTCCACCTACAATAGAATCTATAAAACCAGCAAAAAGAGCTACAAAAAAAAGTATGAAATAATAAATCGTATTTAAGTGCTCAAAACCCATTCTTCACTCCTTAAATTTGTCAATTTCCTTACTTTGCCCTAAACGATAGAGTGCAAAGTCATATTTTATGGGATCATTTGCATCTAATTTTTTTAAATTTTGTGTGAGTTCTAAAACACTTTTATAATCATATATTTTACGCTTTAGAAGTCCTAAAGTCAAGGAAATTTTATGTGCATGTGTATCAAGTGGGATTAAAAGATCTTTGGTGTGAATTTTGGTAAAAAGTCCAAGATCAAGTTCATCTTTTCTAACCATCCATCTTAGATACATATTATAGCGTTTAAGAGGTGAAGTAGGGGTGTTTTGCCAAATTTTTCCAAAGAAAAAATCATATCCATAACTTGAATATGAATTTAAGGTTTTGATTTTTTGCATAAAAGCTAAGATGGCATCTGTGGTATTTTCTCTTTCTTGATAGGCTTGATAAAAAAGTTCGTAGAGTGAACTTTCATTTTTCAGCCTTGAAAGAGTGATAAAAATTTCTTGTATATCTTTTTCATTTTGGAAGCGGTATTTTAAATTTTTAAGTTCTTTTTTTATTTGTTTTTCTTGAAGGTTTAATAAAGAAAAATCAAGTTTCTTTAGAAAATTTACTATATTTTTAGCATTTCCATAGGCAAATAAAGCACAAATTAAGGCAATAAATTCATCATTGTGAATTTTAGCAATTTGCAAAGGATCTGGAGTTTCAAAAAGGGAATGATTGGTATTTTTTTGATTGGCTAAAAAATCAAGCTTAGCTTTAAGATGGATAAAATTTTTCATTTGATATTACTAGAGCTTAAGATTTAAGCCCTAGTAAGGTATCAAGCATTTGATCTACGGTAGAGACGATTTTTGCTGCTGCACCGTAACTTGATTGATATTGTATAAGGGCGGCTAATTCTTCATTTGTATTTACGCCACTTTTAGATTGGTACTCGCTATAAACAGAATTATAAAGAGTTTCATTGCTTGAATTGACGACATTGTTATTTTCACCATCTGAGGCTATTTTACCTGTAAGTTTGCGGTAATATTCTTCCATGGTAAGATTATCGATAGTGCCATCTTCATTATAAAAATTAACTTTTTCATATTGAAGTTGGATGATTTTATTTGCCATGTCATTTCCACTATCAACCCCACTTAAACTTGCTCTTACTGTGCTTGGATCATTTAAGATGGAATCTTTTACTTTCATATTACTTGCATCAGTTCCGCTGAAAAAACCACCTATGCTAAACGCGCCTGCGAAATTTGTGCCCTTATCTTCAATGGCTACCTTAAAACCTGATTTTGCATTGATTTGAAATAAACCATCTCCAGTTTTTGCATCGTAGCTAAAACTTGCATTGATATGATCATCAACATCATCGTTTGAATTTTTATTGTCATTATCATCTGTATTAGCATTGATTTGACGCATGATATCATTCATGGTTGTATTTACATCTATGGTGATGGTTTTGGTGAGTTTTTTATCGCCTTTATCATCATAAATGACTATATCAAAACTTCCTGGTTGTATGGTTCTATCGTAATTAACTAAAGGAATATCTCCCTTAAGCCCAGATAGATAATCAGAAGTAACAGAACTTTTCGCAGAACTTGCATAAAGATTGTTAGTTTCATTGATCATGGTCTTAGCAAAAGTATCTAAAGAATCCATATAACCTTGGATAATTCCATCTTCATATTTTCCTTCGCTTTTGCTATAGTTTCTACCGCGTAAGTCAAGTTGAGCACCAAGCTGTCCACCGCTAATTTTTGCAGTAAGATCGCGAACTTTTTCATCAGGAGTTTCATAATAAATGCTATAAGATTTATTTTTATCATCATAATCAAGCTTTAAAGGATGAAAATTTATTCCATCTACTATACTAAAACCTTCTATACTTAGATTGTATTGATGTCCTGGATCAGTGATGGTTGTATCAAGGCGATTATCTTGATTGATTTCATTTTTGCTTGCAACTGCACTAACTAGCTTTGAAAGAGTAAGCTCAAGTTCATCTCTTCTATCCCTAAGTTCATTTGCGTGTTCTGTTGGTAAGGCTTCTTGTCCATAAATTTGTTTATTTATAGTAGCAATTTCTTCGCCAATTCTATTAATCTCATCAACTGTATTTTTAATATCATCATTTACTTTTTTTTGGATTTTATCTAAGGTTGCAAAAGTGTTATTAACGCTTTCTGTTAAGGTCTGAGAAGCTTTTACAAGGGCTATTTTTGTGGCATTTTCGTTGGGGTTAGATGCAAAATCATTCCAAGCTTTGTTATAATTTTCTAAATCTTGCAAAATTCCAGTATTTTGTAAGTCGGGAAAACGCTGCGCAATTTCTTGTAAAGTGGAAGCCATATATTTAGTATATTCTAGTTGAGTAGATGCACCTTTTAATTTATAGTAAGAATACTCATCATGCAAACGCACTATACTTTCTACAGCAGTTCCTGTACCTACTTGAACTCCACCTGTTGTAATATATCCATTTGTAGTTTGCACCACTCTTTGGCGTGTATAAAAAGTTGCATTAGCATTTGAGATATTATTTCCAGTTGTTGCGATTTGAACTTCGCTTGCCTTTAAGCCTGTAACACCTGTGTATAATGTTCCAAAAATACCCATTATAAATCCTTATACATTGATCTTGAAAATTGACTCTGGATTTGTCTTTTTATCTCCATAAGCATTATTTGTTCCATCATTGATATTAAACATTTTATTTACTAAGCCATCAAGAAAATCTTTGACAATAAGAACAAATTTAGCATACTCTTTGTTTTTACTATGAAGGTTTTGAAGATTTTTTTTAAGTAGATCTAGTTTTTGTTTATCTTCATCATCTAAGAGTTCACTAAGCCCTTTTGTAGAGCTATTATTTAGCTCAACTAAGGCAACATCAAGTTGTTTTTTAGCTGTAATAAATTCCGCAATAAGTTTGTTTTTTTCTTCTACACTTGGCGTTACACTCTCATGTTTAGCCACTTTGATATTTTCTATATCTTCTTCGGTTAAAGCAATAAGTTTTGCTAAGATAGCATTTACTTCATCAAGTCTTTGTTTAAGCATATTTTCTCCTTTTCTCTCTCTCAAAAAAAGGAGAATGAAAGTTTTTAGATTAAAGAGTCAGCAATCGCAGCAGCCGTAGCTTTTGTATCGATTTTATAAGTACCGTTTTTAATCTGCTCTGCGATTTTACTCGCTTTATCATTTTCCGTTTTTTGAGTATCGTTTGTTTTAGTTTCTTTATCTATTCTATTTGTATTTAATGCGGTATTTGCCACATAACTTTGTTGTATAGGATTGATCATTTCTGCCTCCTTGATCTTAGTTATAATCCTCTACAAACCATATCGACCTAAATTTAAAAAACTTAACCCCTTTCTTTTAAAAAATCGTATAATAATTTTGAAAAACCCATACCTCCACTTAAAGCTTTACTCATGGTATCATTATACATGGAAGAGTATATTTCATCGCTGGCATCTTTTCCAAAGAGTGAATTTTGACTTTTTAAAGATACATCTAAAACTTGCTTTAAAAAAAATGCCTCAAAAGCATCCGTTTGTTCTTTTAAGGCTTCATCTTCTTTGCTCTTTGTAACTATATCATTGTCATTTATTTTGATGCTTGATTCTAAACTTCTTGCTTTGGCTGCACGATCAAGTAAAGCGCTATTCATACTATAAGTATTTAAAAAATTATCCACTTTCATTAGATGATCTCCAAATCCGCGTTAATTGCACCTGCGCGCTTTAAATTTTCCATAATAGCGATAATGTCATTTGGGGTTGCTCCAAGTTTGTTAAGCATTCTAGCTATATTTGCAACTGTGCTTTTGGCATTGTTGATTCTTAAGGTATTTGAACTTGGATCTACAAAACCACCATCTTTCATATCGATTTCATTTTGATTAGCTACTGCGTTATTGTTTGGATCTATTTTTATAGTGATATCTTTATGAGTGATTAAAACAGGTTCTACCTCTACATCAACTCCAGCAATCACTGTTCCTGTTCTTTCATCGATGATAACTTTGCTTTGTGGTTTATAAGCTATATCTTGTTCTAAAACTCTTGCCATAAAATCAACATTTGAAAGATCTTCAGGTTTTTTGAGTTTTACTGTGCGAGAGTCGATGGCTTTAGCTACTTCTTCGCCAAAGACAGTATTTAAAACTCTTTCTATATCGTTTGCGGTTTTAAAATCCGCTACTTTTAAACTTAAGGTTAGATCATTGTTTTGGCTAAAATTTTGTGGAATTTCTCTTTCTACATTAGCTCCACCCATTACAGTTGCAGCAGTTGAGTGAGAACCTGCTCCTCCTGGTCTAGGTGTTAAACCTCCTGTTGAGATAGAGCCTTGTGCTATAGCATAAATTTCACCATCAATCCCACGAAGTGCAGTCAGTAAAAGTGTTCCACCTTGTAAAGATTTTGCATCACCCATAGATGAAACGGTAATATCAAGTTTATCTCCGCTTTTTGCAAAGGCTGGAAGTTTGGCTGTAACCATAACAGCTGCGGTATTTTTTGATTTGATATCATTAGGATCTACTTTGATATTCATACCTTGCAAAAGGTTTGAGATAGATTGTAGTGTAAATTTAGAGCTTGTTCCATCGCCGCTTCCATTAAGCCCTACAACAAGTCCATAACCTATAAGTTGGTTATCTCTTACACCTACAGTATTTGCTACATCCTTGATTTGCACTGCAAAAATGCTTGTCATAAAGAGTAAAAATATCGTTAAAACTCTCATGGATTCTTCCTTTAATCTATTGTTGATGATAGATCAAGCAAAAAGTGTTCCAAGTGAGTTAAGAAGAGTAAAAACTTAAGCTAGTTGATCCAAATTTCTTTTCTTTGACTTTTTGAAAATTTTGGATTTTTTCGGGAGTTTTTATGGTTGAGTGGTGTTCAAAAATGATTAAATTTAAAGTCTTTAAATCTAAATTTTCTAAAAAATGATAAATTTTTTCATAAATATCACTAAAACCTTCTCTGATATCAAAAGGTGGGTCAAGATATAAGATGATTTCATTTTTTGAATTTTCTATGAGTTTAGGTAAAATTTCAAAAGTATTTGCATGGATCACTTCTAAATTCGGATCTATATTTTTAGCATTTTCTAAAGCAATTTTATAAGCTTTTATATCAAGTTCTATAGCATAAGCTTTTAAAGCATAATTACTTAGTGCTTCAGCCGCTATTAAAGCACTTCCGCCAAAGGCTTCAATGAAAATTTTACTTCTTAAATCTTCTCTTATTACATTAAAAACACAACTTTTGACTATGCTTTTAGTACTTCTTGTTGTTGTAAGACTAGGTAAAAGTAGTTTTTTCCCTTTGTATTTACCACTTTCTATATTTGTATAAAGCTTTGTTTCTTTAGTTTTTTTTGTTTTTTCTTTAGGAGGTTTAATTTCTTGTTTTTGAAGAAATTTTTTTCTTTTTTCATTGTGATTAAAAAAGTCTTTAACGCTTATAAATTCATCATTCATCATTAAGTGCTTTTACGAGTTTGTTTTTAAGATCTTTTATGGCAAGATCGATTTTATTTTCATAATCTTTTTTAAATTCCAAAGCAATAGCGTCAATTTTTTCTTCAAGCAGTCTTTTTTGTTCAAGTGCAAGTTGCAAAGCTGCTGCTTTTAAGGCATTATCAAATTCACTTAAAGACTCAAACAAGGCTTCTTTGCTAAATGGTATGCTTAAAAATGGAGAGTTTTTAGAGATGATAAATAAGGGTTTTGCGGTATGAATTTTTTCATCGCTAATGATGAAATCACAATTTTTTTTCATTACCAAATGATCTTTTAAAAAAAGTTCTAAAGTTTTTTCTATGATGAGATCTTTGCATTCTAAAGAGATTTTCATATCAAACTAACCTTTAAAGTGTGATTTTTTAATGATGGAGCTTGTATGCCTTCGATAAGGGCTAAAAACTCAAAACGGCTCAAAATATAAAAGTCTTCAAATTCTCTTCCACTTGTTTGCATAAGTTTTTTAGCACAAGTATCAAAAAGATAAAAATCTTTTTCTTCTTTTACTACCATAAAATCCGCCCCGCTATCATAAGCGTCCAAAACAATATCTGCGGCTATTTTATAGCTTAGCGTAGGATTTAGATTAAGCAAGCTAAAGCCATTATTTTTTACACTGTTTTCATAGGAAATAAATTTAGCCTTAAGTTTGGATTTTAAAGTATCGCAAGCATTAAAACCATAAAAAGCTATATTGAAATCTTTAAAATTATGTTTAATTTCTTTAAGTTCTTTGATCTCATTATCAAAAGCATTGGTTTTAGGTAAATCAAAGTGTAAAATATTTTTATCAAAAAGCCCTAAATTTAAAATTTCATTTTGTAAGTTTTTGATCGTTGTTTCTAAAATTTCATTTTTGCTTTCAAGATGATAAAAAATACCCTTTTCTTTATCTGCTAGAGTTTTTAAAATTTCTATCTTTTTTTCAGGATATTTTTCTATCATTTTTGAAGCCAAATAAAACACTCCATCGCCCATATATTCAGGAAGATAGTCTAAAATTTCACTTGCATAATATAAATAATCATATTTTGCATAAAGTTTTTTATCCTCTTCATCACCAAATTTTTCAAGATATTTGTATTTGTCTAAAAAATCATTTTTATCGATGATAAGATCTTTAATGGCTCTTTTTGTGCTTAAAGGCTCGATACAAAGACTAAAATCAAATTCTTTTGCTATTTTTTCTAAAGGTGTAAAAAGTGGTATGATTTGCTTATTTACAACTATGTAAGTATCTTCATCTTTATCAAAATCAAAATAAATATCATCATCTTGAACTTGCAAAAGCAGATCATAAAAACTTGCAAAATTTTCATAATTATCATAAATATAAGGTTTATAATAAGCCTCATAATCCTTGGTTTTATCAAATCTAAAAATTCTTAATTCTAATTTTTTCATGGTTTTTCCTTAAATATTTTTATATTATATAAAATTTTTCTAAAATTCACTAGAATTTAAAAGGAAATTTTATAAAATCACGCATTATGAACAAAGAAGATTTTATTATCAAAGCTTTTTTAAATGAAAAAAATGGCGATGATGGAGCTATTATTGATGATTGGTGTTTTAGTAAGGATTTGTTTTTTGAAAATGTGCATTTTAAAAGAGAGTGGTTTAGCTTAGAGCAAATTGCTACAAAAGCAATGCTTGTTAATATTTCAGATGCTATTTCAATGAATGCTGTACCAAAATACGCACTTTTAGGACTTGCTTTACCAAAAAATTTAAGCGAAAATGAGATCAAAGCCTTGCAAAAAGGTTTTTTAAAAACAGCTAGGAAATTTAATATAAAAATTATAGGCGGTGATACTATAAGCAATGATAAAATAGACATTAGTCTTACTATCATTTCAAAGATTAACGATAAAGCTGTTTTTAGAAAAGGTTTAAAAAAGGGGCATTTACTTGCTTATACGGGAAAATTAGGACGAAGTTTAAAAGGGCTTGAAATTTTACAAAATGGGGGCACTTTAAAACCAAACCATGTATTTATAAAGCCAAAATTAAGAGCTAGTTTTTTTTATGAAGTCGCACCTTTAATTTCTTGTGCTATGGATATTTCAGATGGTTTAAGCAAGGATTTATCAAGACTTTTAGCCTTAAATAAATGCGGTATTTCTTGGTTTAAAAAGCTTGATGATTATACGCTTTATAGTGGAGAAGAATATGAAATTTTGTTTGCTTTTGATGAAAAAGAGCGTCAAAATATAAAAACAATAGCCAAAAAACACGGCGTGAAATTAAATATCTTTGGAAAAGCAGTGAAAGGAAAATATGAATTTAGAGGAAGAGAACACCATTTTTAAGCCTTTGTATAGTTTAAAACACAGTCCTATTAATGCGTATTTTAGTAAAAATAGCGATGATTTTGTAGTGCGTGAAAGGCCTTTGTATGAATTTAGCGGTAAGGGTGAACATCTTATTTTGCATATCAATAAAAAAGATTTAACCACAAATGAAGCTTTAAAAATTTTAAGCGAAACAAGCGGGGTTAAAATAAGAGATTTTGGTTATGCAGGGCTTAAAGATAAGCAAGGATCAACCTTTCAATACCTTTCTATGTCTAAAAAATTTGAGAGTTTTTTGTCAAATTTTTCTCATCCTAAACTTAAAATTTTAGAAATTTTTACCCATGAAAACAAGCTAAGAATAGGGCATTTAAAAGGAAATACTTTTTTCATACGCTTAAAAAAAGTTTTACCAAGCGATGCTTTAAAACTAGAACAAGCTTTGATGAATTTGGATAAACAAGGTTTCGCGAATTATTTTGGTTATCAGCGTTTTGGAAAATTTGGGGATAATTATAAAGAAGGGCTTGAAATTTTGCGTGGTAAAAAGATGAAAAATGTAAAAATGAAAGAGTTTTTAATTTCAGCTTTTCAAAGTGAGCTTTTTAATCGCTATTTGAGTAAAAGAGTGGAGTTATCACATTTTGCAAATGATTTTAGCGAAAAAGAATTGATCCAAATTTATAAAATCTCCAAAGAAGAAGCCAAGGAACTTAAAAAACAAGAACAATTTTTTAAGCTTTTAAAAGGTGAGGTTTTAGGGCATTATCCTTTTGGAAAGTGTTTTTTATGTGAGGATTTAAGTGCTGAGCTTGGGCGTTTTAAGGCAAGAGATATAAGCGCTATGGGGCTTTTAATCGGTGCTAAGGCTTATGAAACAGGAGAAGGTTTGGCCTTAAATTTAGAAAATGAAATTTTTAAAGATGCTTTGGAGTTGAAGACTAAAATGCAAGGTTCAAGACGCTTTATGTGGGGATATTTAGAAGAGTTAAAATGGCGTTATGATAAAGAAAAAGCTCATTTTTGTATAGAGTTTTTCTTGCAAAAAGGTTCTTATGCTACTGTGGTTTTAGAAGAAATTTTGCATAAAAATTTGTTTGAGTGAGTGTAAATATATCTAATATATATTTTATCTTTTCCTCTCAAATTCTCTCTTCAACCTAGGCGCATCTTTGAGTATAAATTTGATATACCCCCCCC
>NZ_NXBA01000048.1:0-3109 GCF_002383835.1 Campylobacter sp. 107 | reverse complement strand
ATTGAAAGGAATAAAGATGGATAAAGCGCACTTAATTATTTATTTAGCAGTGCTTGCATCTATCGTTAGTGTTTTAATAACTTGTTGTCTTTTATATCTAATCAGAGATAGGTTAAGCAAATTGTTTTCTAAAAATACATTATTGAAAATCAAGAAGTTTTTAAAAGAGAATGTTAGAGTTGTTAATCGCCCATTAGATGAATTAGATAAAGATGATTATAGTTTTATAAAAAAAGATATTTTAGGATATGTATAAATACTAAGCCTAGCTTTTTAACTAGGCTTATTTTCACATATTTCTATTTTGGTTACCAAAATCTATCACTTTGTTAATGTCAGCTTTTCCATCTTTAATATCTTTTTGTATGCCAGCATAATCAATCTTATTATTTCTTTCTTCTATAGCAGTTCCTGCTTTTTTCTCAGCTGCACCTGCTGCTTTTTGAATTCCACCTGCTAATCTTTCTGATTTAACATCATTAGGGGCATTTCTTGTTGCCATAAAGCCTTTTTGTCTTGAATTTAAATCATCTATGGCTTTATTGTGATCAGTCATAACACCTCTTGGATCATGATAATTGTGCTTTGATTATCCAAACAATCCATTTGAATTGACATTAGAATCTACTCCTGCGTAATGTGATAATCCTTGCATATCTCCCCTTGCAGCCATATTTTAACAGCATTCACAGCAGAAGCCACATTTTCTTTATTAACTACGCCACCATAATTTTCATTGATATAGCCTTGAACGATAGATGATCCGCCATCATAACCCACTGAATTATTAAGTGTTTTAGCTTCATTATATCTATCCATAGAACTTTTAATACTAGCAGAATTTGTAACATTTCCTGTTTTAAGAAGATTGTTAAATGAAGCACTTGCATCTCTATTTTTGCCAATTTCATTAGAAAGACTTTCGTTAAAGGTTTTATTAAATGTTTCTTGTTGATTTTTGCTTAGATTTTGATACCAATCTTCAGTTTCTACCGATCCTGTAGATACATAGCCTCCTGCATCAATATTTATTCTAACTCCTTTTATTTCTTTATTTAAGCCAATACCACCGCCAATTTTTCCACTCATCACATCTTCATAAGCTTGTTTTACATCCACACCTGTTGCTTTAGAATAAGCATTAGCTAAAGCATGTTGCGTTGCATTAGTAATAGCACTTCTATCGTTTTCTGATAAGGCTAAGCTATCTCCTTTGCCACTAGCAACTTCTAAAGCTCTTTGAGATAGGTTAGAATTTTGAATCGCATCACTTAGAGCGTGTGCTCTTGTTTCTAAATTGCTTGCAGTCATACCAGCATTTAAACCTTTAATAGCGGCATTACCTATTGAACCATTAGCATTGATTACAGCTGAACTTCCTGTCATATTATCTTTAACTAATTCGCCACCATGTTGCATATCTCTTGTTCCCATAAAACTTCTACCACCTGCACCAAACGAAGATTGAAGAGTATTATAACCTGCACCCACAGCCCAAACTTCATCTCCTCTAGGAGCAGCGATGCTAGTTTGTGTAGATAGAGCTTGCTGATTTGCAAAGCTTCCAGCAGCTCTTGAAGCACCTGTTAGAGCTTGAGATAATCCAGAAGCAAAAGTTACAAATCCTTGTTCACTTGCTTTAGCTATAGCATAAGCTAAAACAGGAGTACTCATTACAAGATAATTCATGAAATTTGATCTATTTGCTACTTCTTTGAATATAAGCATGTTATCTCCTAAGCTTAAAGCTGCTTTTCCACCTGTTATTACTTGCGCAACTTTCATAAGATTATAATCATTTAGATAGTTAATAATACAAAGTATAGGAGTCCAAAGCACTATCCAAATACACAGAGTAAAAAACATCTTAATATGTGCGTAAGAGCCAAATACAATAGAAAGTAAAGCAACAAGCCAAGATAAACCTATGATAATAGCTGTTAAATAAGCTTTAGCTAAAGGCAAATAAGTTTGTGCCATGTGTCCTTGTGCTTGCATACTTGCGTAAAATTGCTGATCCGCATAAGCAGTATTTGCAGCCACAGAAGCAGGATTTAATCCTACTGATTTAGCGGTATTAATGATTGCATCTTGAGAAGCAAGCATTATCATGGATTGCTGTAAATAAGATCTAGCACTTACAGCTTGTTCGTTATAGATTTGTGCAGCGCCTAAGAACTTTTGCTCATAATTTGTCATATCATTCGCCATACCAAGCAAAGCAGCATGGATTTTCATAGCTTCATCTGTATCTTTTTTAATCATTTCAACGATTTGAGGACCCGCATCAGAACAAGGTACAACGCTTTGTTCTTCAACATTATTATTATTTTTAAACAAAGGAGTGAGCTGAGAGCCATTGCCTATGTTTGTGAAAAGATCTTGCATTAAATTATCAGAGTTTTGAAAAAGATTTCTACCTTGTTGATTATACTGAAACGCAGTTTCTAAAGTAAAAATCAATATTTTTTTGTAAAGTTGCATCAATAGCCGAAAGCTTTACACTTGGTAAAGTACTCATCACTTGAAGTGAAAAACCTAAACCTGCGTTAGAAAAATTTGTAGATTGTGGAGTTGAAAAATGTTTTTCCATAGCTTCTAGAATAAGTCTTTCAAATTGTGTCATTAATGCAAAGCTTTTTCCTATGCCTATAGAAATTTGAGAAATGACATAATCTTTGCTAGTGACTTCATCGTGAATCATGAAGCGGTGATTATTGTCATTTGGTGCTTTTAAAAACATGTACCACACTACAGCAAAAAGCATAAACATTTTTCCAAGTTCAAACACAGGATTTGTTTGTCCATCCATTGCTTTTTTGATACTGAAAAGCAATAATGAAATAGCTAAGGCTGCATTAACGATATAATCTGTTTCAGTGGTTATACCTTTAACCGCTTGCATGATTTCATTCATCACATCGCCATAACCCCAAGTATAGATTAGATTTCCATTAGCTATTTCAGTTGCACCAAATAAAAATGAAGGTGCAAAAAACAAAGTGCTAAAGAATAACAAGTAAAATCTTTTCACGGATTATATTAAAGAAGTTAAAGAGTTTATTTGGTATAATTATAAAAGGGTGAAACGCCAAAGGGCTGCCACCCT
>NZ_NXBA01000047.1:0-3048 GCF_002383835.1 Campylobacter sp. 107 | reverse complement strand
ATTGAAAGGAATAAAGATGGATAAAGCGCACTTAATTATTTATTTAGCAGTGCTTGCATCTATCGTTAGTGTTTTAATAACTTGTTGTCTTTTATATCTAATCAGAGATAGGTTAAGCAAATTGTTTTCTAAAAATACATTATTGAAAATCAAGAAGTTTTTAAAAGAGAATGTTAAATCTATTGATGAGCCATCAAGTTCACCAGCAGATTATATTATTGATCCAACATATAGATATATGCCAGAAAATATATACCATAATAGGTATTAAGCCTAGTTAAAACTAGACTCAGTGCATTATTATTTATAAGCATCATTGATTTTTTCATTTCTTTCTTTAATAGCAGTTCCTGCTTTTTTCTCAGCTGCACCTGCTGCTTTTTGAATTCCACCTGCTAATCTTTCTGATTTAACATCATTAGGGGCATTTCTTGTTGCCATAAAGCCTTTTTGTCTTGAATTTAAATCATCTATGGCTTTATTGTGATCAGTCATAACACCTCTTGGATCATGATAATTGTGCTTTGATTATCCAAACAATCCATTTGAATTGACATTAGAATCTACTCCTGCGTAATGTGATAATCCTTGCATATCTCCCCTTGCAGCCATATTTTAACAGCATTCACAGCAGAAGCCACATTTTCTTTATTAACTACGCCACCATAATTTTCATTGATATAGCCTTGAACGATAGATGATCCGCCATCATAACCCACTGAATTATTAAGTGTTTTAGCTTCATTATATCTATCCATAGAACTTTTAATACTAGCAGAATTTGTAACATTTCCTGTTTTAAGAAGATTGTTAAATGAAGCACTTGCATCTCTATTTTTGCCAATTTCATTAGAAAGACTTTCGTTAAAGGTTTTATTAAATGTTTCTTGTTGATTTTTGCTTAGATTTTGATACCAATCTTCAGTTTCTACCGATCCTGTAGATACATAGCCTCCTGCATCAATATTTATTCTAACTCCTTTTATTTCTTTATTTAAGCCAATACCACCGCCAATTTTTCCACTCATCACATCTTCATAAGCTTGTTTTACATCCACACCTGTTGCTTTAGAATAAGCATTAGCTAAAGCATGTTGCGTTGCATTAGTAATAGCACTTCTATCGTTTTCTGATAAGGCTAAGCTATCTCCTTTGCCACTAGCAACTTCTAAAGCTCTTTGAGATAGGTTAGAATTTTGAATCGCATCACTTAGAGCGTGTGCTCTTGTTTCTAAATTGCTTGCAGTCATACCAGCATTTAAACCTTTAATAGCGGCATTACCTATTGAACCATTAGCATTGATTACAGCTGAACTTCCTGTCATATTATCTTTAACTAATTCGCCACCATGTTGCATATCTCTTGTTCCCATAAAACTTCTACCACCTGCACCAAACGAAGATTGAAGAGTATTATAACCTGCACCCACAGCCCAAACTTCATCTCCTCTAGGAGCAGCGATGCTAGTTTGTGTAGATAGAGCTTGCTGATTTGCAAAGCTTCCAGCAGCTCTTGAAGCACCTGTTAGAGCTTGAGATAATCCAGAAGCAAAAGTTACAAATCCTTGTTCACTTGCTTTAGCTATAGCATAAGCTAAAACAGGAGTACTCATTACAAGATAATTCATGAAATTTGATCTATTTGCTACTTCTTTGAATATAAGCATGTTATCTCCTAAGCTTAAAGCTGCTTTTCCACCTGTTATTACTTGCGCAACTTTCATAAGATTATAATCATTTAGATAGTTAATAATACAAAGTATAGGAGTCCAAAGCACTATCCAAATACACAGAGTAAAAAACATCTTAATATGTGCGTAAGAGCCAAATACAATAGAAAGTAAAGCAACAAGCCAAGATAAACCTATGATAATAGCTGTTAAATAAGCTTTAGCTAAAGGCAAATAAGTTTGTGCCATGTGTCCTTGTGCTTGCATACTTGCGTAAAATTGCTGATCCGCATAAGCAGTATTTGCAGCCACAGAAGCAGGATTTAATCCTACTGATTTAGCGGTATTAATGATTGCATCTTGAGAAGCAAGCATTATCATGGATTGCTGTAAATAAGATCTAGCACTTACAGCTTGTTCGTTATAGATTTGTGCAGCGCCTAAGAACTTTTGCTCATAATTTGTCATATCATTCGCCATACCAAGCAAAGCAGCATGGATTTTCATAGCTTCATCTGTATCTTTTTTAATCATTTCAACGATTTGAGGACCCGCATCAGAACAAGGTACAACGCTTTGTTCTTCAACATTATTATTATTTTTAAACAAAGGAGTGAGCTGAGAGCCATTGCCTATGTTTGTGAAAAGATCTTGCATTAAATTATCAGAGTTTTGAAAAAGATTTCTACCTTGTTGATTATACTGAAACGCAGTTTCTAAAGTAAAAATCAATATTTTTTTGTAAAGTTGCATCAATAGCCGAAAGCTTTACACTTGGTAAAGTACTCATCACTTGAAGTGAAAAACCTAAACCTGCGTTAGAAAAATTTGTAGATTGTGGAGTTGAAAAATGTTTTTCCATAGCTTCTAGAATAAGTCTTTCAAATTGTGTCATTAATGCAAAGCTTTTTCCTATGCCTATAGAAATTTGAGAAATGACATAATCTTTGCTAGTGACTTCATCGTGAATCATGAAGCGGTGATTATTGTCATTTGGTGCTTTTAAAAACATGTACCACACTACAGCAAAAAGCATAAACATTTTTCCAAGTTCAAACACAGGATTTGTTTGTCCATCCATTGCTTTTTTGATACTGAAAAGCAATAATGAAATAGCTAAGGCTGCATTAACGATATAATCTGTTTCAGTGGTTATACCTTTAACCGCTTGCATGATTTCATTCATCACATCGCCATAACCCCAAGTATAGATTAGATTTCCATTAGCTATTTCAGTTGCACCAAATAAAAATGAAGGTGCAAAAAACAAAGTGCTAAAGAATAACAAGTAAAATCTTTTCACGGATTATATTAAAGAAGTTAAAGAGTTTATTTGGTATAATTATAAAAGGGTGAAACGCCAAAGGGCTGCCACCCT
>NZ_NXBA01000046.1:0-8822 GCF_002383835.1 Campylobacter sp. 107 | reverse complement strand
AGGTCGCTTAGCTCAGTTGGTAGAGCGCCACCCTTACAAGGTGGATGTCATAAGTTCGAGTCTTATAGTGACCACCATTTTATAAAATCATAAATAGGTTTTATAATCTCTACTTCTTTACTTTGGATGCAGCGGTAGTTCAGCTGGTTAGAATGCCGCCCTGTCACGGCGGAGGTCGCGGGTTCGAGCCCCGTCCGCTGCGCCATCTTGCTTGGTAACAATTTTATAAGTATAATTTACAAAATAATAAAAAATAGAGCTAAGGAAAAAAATGCTTATTATTGGACATAAATTATTAAAAAACTTAGATTTTTCTTTTATTGAAAGTGTTGAAGAAGTTAAAGATAATAAAGTTTATTGTATTATTTATGATGAAAAATTGATTTCTTATTTAAGTCAAAATGATTTTGAATTTGCTATTTTAGTTCAAAATAAAGACGAAATATTTTTAGCCAATGCTTTAGGAGCTAAGTTTTTGCTTTGTAATGATAAAAAACTTGCAAAATTTGCTAGCAAAGTCGCAGAATTTTATGTTTTTGATAGTAGGGTTTTAATGATTGTTGACAAATTAGAGAATTTTAAAAAATTTTATAAATTAAAAATCGATGGAGTTATTTTAAAAGATAATATAGATAATTTTCCTAAAAACTGATAAATTTTTTATTTTGTAAAATAAGTGCTAATTGACGAGGTTTAAATAATGCAAAAAAAATCTTTTTTGAAAATTTACGGATTAATTCCTTTTTTACTTATAGCATTCATCAATGCTTTTGTAGATTTGGGACATAAAATTATTATTCAAAATACTATTTATAAAACCTATGAAGGAAGTGAGCAGTTATTTTTAAATGTTATGGTTAATGCTTTGATTTTACTTCCTTTTATTCTTATGCTTTCTCCTTCGGGTTTTTTAGCGGATAAATATCCAAAAAATATTATAATGAAAATTTCAACCATTTTCAATGTTATACTCACTTCAATAATATGCATTTGTTACTATAGCGGTGCTTTTTGGATGGCTTTTATTTTTACTTTTATAATGGGAGCACAAGCAGCGATTTATTCACCAAGCAAATACGGTTTTATTAAAGAACTCGTAGGAAAAGACTTTCTTGCTATGGGTAATGGTGTAATTAATGCAGTAAGCATTGTGGCAATCTTAGCAGGAATGGCTTTTTTTTCTTTAAGTTTTGAAAGTCTTTATAGTTCCACATATAATCAAACAGATGAAATTTTAAAAGAAGTAGCGCCTTTAGGAATTGTGCTAATTTTATTTTCTTGTATCGAAGTATTTTTTGCGTGGCGTTTACCTAAGCTCAAACAAACAAATAAAGATTTAGTTTTTAATAAAAAAGACTATATTCGTGGAAAACTTCTAATAAATAATCTTAAGCTTGTTTTTAAAAATAAAACTATTTGGCTTTGCATAATTGGAATTTCATTTTTTTGGGCTATATCTCAACTTTATCTTGTCAGCTTTCCTGTCTTTGCTAAAAATGAACTTTTCATAGAAAATACTTTTTATGTGCAAATTTCACTCGCTTTTTCTGGTATAGGAATGATTTTAGGCTCTTTAGTAGCTGGTAAATTTTCAAAAAATTATATAGAACTTGGATTTATTCCACTTGGTGCATTGGGTATGTTTTTAATGGCTTTTTTAATGCCTTGTTTTATAAGTTTATTAAGTTATAGTTTTTTATTTTTCTTTTTTGGATTTTGCGGAGCCCTTTTTATCATTCCTTTAAATACTTTAATCCAATTTCATGCTAAAGAAAATGAATTAGGACAAATTCTTGCAGGAAATAATTTTTTTCAAAATATTGCCATGTTGGGATTTTTGCTCTTGGCAACTTTATTTGCAAAATTTGAAATCAATGTGATTTATTTGTTTTATTTTATTGCTTTGGTAACCTTTATAGGAAGTTTTTACATACTTTTAAAACTCCCCTTTTCTTTAGTGCGTATACTTTTAAGCATAGCTTTTTTACAACGATACCGTTTACTTGTGGAAGGTTTTGAAAATATACCAGAAAAAGGTGGAGCTTTACTTTTGGGTAATCATATTTCTTTTATTGATTGGGCTGTTGTACAAATGGCAATTCCAAGAAAAATTTATTTTGTTATGGAAAGAAGTATTTATTCTAAATGGTATATTAAAATTTTTCTTGATAAATTTGGTATTATTCCTGTATCAAGTACAGGAAGTAAGACGAGTTTAGAACTGATAGCAAAGCATATTAAAGAAGGTAATTTAGTTTGCTTATTTCCTGAAGGTACACTTTCGCGACATGGGCAATTAAATGAATTTAAAGCAGGATTTGAATTGGCTTGTGAATGTTTAAGTGAAGATGATGGAAAAATTATTCCTTTTTATATAAGAGGGCTTTGGGGTAGCGCTTTTTCAAGAAGTGATGAAGAATTTTCAGCAAGAAACCGCACTTTAAATAAAAGAAAAATTGCTATAGCTTTTGGTAAAGCTATGCCTTTGCATTCTAAAAAAGATGAAGTTAAAGCTAAAGTTTTTGAACTTTCTTTTATGGCTTGGAAATCACAATGCGAAGCTATGCACACTATAGCAAGAGCTTGGATCGATACAGCTAAAAAAAATCTAAATCAAATAGCTATTATCGATACACTAGCTGGAGATATTTCTTATAGAAAAATGTTGACTCTTAGTTTATTTCTTAATTTTTTTATTAAAAGAAAATCCAAAGAGTTAAACATTAACCTTCAGCGTGGAAGTTACGCTCCTAAAGAGGAAGCTATAGGAATTTTACTACCTGCTTCTTTTGCAAGTTCTTTAACCAATCTATCTGTTTTAATCGCAGAAAAAATTGCAGTAAATCTTAATTTCACTGCTGGAGAAAAAGCTTTAAAAACAGCTATAAAAAATGCGCAAATTTCACAAATTTATACTTCTAAAACTTTTTTAGAAAAATTATCAAATAAAGGTATAAACCTAAATTTCGATACAAATATACATTTAATTTATTTTGAAGATATTGTAGAAGATTTTAAAATGCAAAAAACTAAAATTTTTAGCATGATGTTAGCAGTTAGTATTATACCTAGTTTTATACTCAAAACCATTTTCACTCCTTCAAAAAACAATCTTGCCATAGCAGCTATTTTATTTAGTAGTGGAAGCGAAGGTTCTCCAAAAGGTGTTATGCTAAATAACCGTAATATTTTAAGCAATATAGCACAAATTTCTGATGTGCTTTGTACAAGAAATAATGATGTCATTCTCTCATCTTTGCCACCTTTTCATGCTTTTGGACTTACAGTAACTACGTTTTTGCCTTTGCTTGAAGGTATTAAAAGTATCACTTTTGCAGATCCAACTGATGCTTTAGGGATTGCCAAAGCTGTTGCTAAAAATAATGTCACTATTATGTGTGGAACTTCAACCTTTTTAGGAATTTATGCAAGAAATAAAAAGCTTGATGCTTTAATGTTTGAAAGTTTAAGAATAGTTGTATCAGGTGCTGAAAAACTAAAAAATGAAGTAAGAACTGCTTTTGAAATGAAGTTTAAAAAAAGCATTTTTGAAGGTTATGGAGCTACGGAAACCACACCTGTAGCGAGTGTAAATTTACCGAATCGTTTTGATGCGGATTATTGGCTTATACATCGTGCCAATAAAGAAGGAAGCGTAGGAATGCCTCTACCTGGAACTGCGGTACGTATTGTTGATCCAAATAATTATGAAAATTTAAAAACAAATGAAGATGGACTCATACTTATAGGCGGTCATCAAGTTATGGTAGGCTATCTTAATGACAAAGAAAAAACCGATGAAGTGGTTAAAGAAATTGATGGCATAAGATGGTACAACACGGGAGATAAGGGACATTTGGATGAAGATGGTTTTTTATATATTGTCGATCGTTATTCTCGCTTTGCAAAAATTGGCGGAGAGATGATTTCTTTGGGTGCAATAGAAGAAGAAATTGCCAAATTTATAGACACTGAAGTGGTTAAATTTTGTGCCACATCTTTAGAAGATGAGAAAAAAGGGGAACAAATTGTTTTACTCATAGAATGCAATAATGAAATTTTTGAAGGAGTATGTGAGGCTATAAAAAATTCTAATATACCTACACTTTTTAAACCTAGATATTATTTTCAAATAGAAAAAATTCCCCTCCTAGGTTCAGGAAAAGTTGATCTTAAAAAAGTTAAAGAATTAGCTAAAAATTTAGCCATATGATTTGAGCTTATAACAAAGCCCAGATTAAAATTGGCATAGAAACAAAAGCAAAAAGAACTCCAAAGGCTACAGCACTTACGGCTAAATTGCTATCTAGTTTAGCTTTCATTACCATAGCTCCTGCTAAGGTCATAGTAGGAGCTGCGCTTTCTATAATAGCAACGATGGTAGAATCTTTTAATTCTAAATTAAATATTTTCAAACAAAATACAAAAAATAAAGGAGCTAAAATCATTTTAGCAAAGATGACAACTACTGTAGGTTTGTAAGAGGTTTTAATCGCCATAAAGCCAAGTCCTAAACCTATAGCAAAAAGTGCGACAGGGGTTGCAGAGGCACCAAATAAACGAATAGGAGAGAAAATAAATTCAGGTAAAGCAATTAATTTACACAAAAAACCAAAAAGCAAAGCTAAAAAAGGTGGAAAACTAAGAATTTTTTTAACATTAGTAAGCAAACTGACTTTTTCTCCATTTCCCAAAGAAAGTATAAAAGGTCCAAAAAGTGATATAGGTAAAGTTGTAGCTAAAGCATCGTAAAATATAACTTCAGCGCTAAATTGTGGGTCATTAAATACACCAGCAACAATAGGCATACCCACAAATATAGTATTTCCAAAACAAGAAAGCAAAAACATACTGACTAAAGTTACTTTAGAAAAATGAAAAACTTTTCCAATAAAAATAGCAAAAAAGGCTGCTAATATACAGCTAAACAATCCAATAAAAATAAAAATAATCAATGAAAAATTAAAATTTAAATGATATGCTTTATCGAAAATCAAACAAGGTAAAGCAAAAATAATAGCAAAATCTAAAAAAGTCCTAGCTTGTTTTTGCTTTAAAACGCTAATTCTTTTGGCAAAATATCCGCCTGCAAGTAAAATAAAAATTGTAAATAATGGTATAAAAACAAACATTGAATAATCCTTTTTAAGGGATGTTTTTTGAAAACGGATAGAATTATATTCTTTATACTTAAAAAAAATCTTAATATTTTTTAAGTTTTTTTAAAAACCAATATTTTTTTATTTTTTGTAACTTTAAGAAATTGTAAGTTGAAATTTGATTTTGAATAGTTAGTATTTTAAACTGAATGATTATAATTTTAAATAATGGTGCGGTTTAATCTTAATTAAAATACTATATATTGTATTTAGAATGATATAAAAACAATAAGTTAACATAGCTTTTATTTTTAATTTTTGAATATTTTTAAACTTATTTAGGCAGAGATCATCTACTTTAGTTATTTTTTATTTTTAATATTTACGCAATAAGACAGATTTATTTTGAAAGTTTATCTTATTACTTTTCTTATTTTCACTGTGCATCATTTGAATTTGAAATTATTTTTTCAATTTCTTTAAGGTTATATAGCAGTTTTTTCACATTTGCACTGATTTTGTATTTTTTAATAATAAGGTTTCAAATAGCTCGGTATCTATTGATAAAAGTGCCAAATATTCAATGAACAAGGACGCCTTCAACTTGGAAAAGGTTGGGGAAGTGCAGAAGGTCCTCAATGTAGAGGATTCACTCCTGAAGAATTTCAAAAATTAGATTTTAGCGAAATTGATTTAAGTGAATTCATTGCTGATATTGTAGGAAGTTTTGACACAGGAAAAATACAAGCTGATTCTGTGAAAATACAAGAAAAGATTCAAAACAATATTGAGAATGCAACAAAAAAACCTACAAATTAAAAAATAAAATAAATCAATAGAAGAAGAGAAGTTTAGTTAAAAGTTTGTTTGGTGTAAGCCAAAGGGATTGTTCTAAACCCTGCAAAAGCAGGGGATACTCAATAAGCCTTGACATAGCAAAGCATTAAGAGTATAATTATTAGAACAATTTTTAGCAATTTAACCACCTCCCTTCTGGGCGGTAAATTAACGCTAAAGGGTGGCAGCCCTTTGGCGTTTCACCCTTTTATAATTATACCAAATAAACTCTTTAACTTCTTTAATATAATCCGTGAAAAGATTTTACTTGTTATTCTTTAGCACTTTGTTTTTTGCACCTTCATTTTTATTTGGTGCAACTGAAATAGCTAATGGAAATCTAATCTATACTTGGGGTTATGGCGATGTGATGAATGAAATCATGCAAGCGGTTAAAGGTATAACCACTGAAACAGATTATATCGTTAATGCAGCCTTAGCTATTTCATTATTGCTTTTCAGTATCAAAAAAGCAATGGATGGACAAACAAATCCTGTGTTTGAACTTGGAAAAATGTTTATGCTTTTTGCTGTAGTGTGGTACATGTTTTTAAAAGCACCAAATGACAATAATCACCGCTTCATGATTCACGATGAAGTCACTAGCAAAGATTATGTCATTTCTCAAATTTCTATAGGCATAGGAAAAAGCTTTGCATTAATGACACAATTTGAAAGACTTATTCTAGAAGCTATGGAAAAACATTTTTCAACTCCACAATCTACAAATTTTTCTAACGCAGGTTTAGGTTTTTCACTTCAAGTGATGAGTACTTTACCAAGTGTAAAGCTTTCGGCTATTGATGCAACTTTACAAAAAAATATTGATTTTTACTTTAGAAACTGCGTTTCAGTATAATCAACAAGGTAGAAATCTTTTTCAAAACTCTGATAATTTAATGCAAGATCTTTTCACAAACATAGGCAATGGCTCTCAGCTCACTCCTTTGTTTAAAAATAATAATAATGTTGAAGAACAAAGCGTTGTACCTTGTTCTGATGCGGGTCCTCAAATCGTTGAAATGATTAAAAAAGATACAGATGAAGCTATGAAAATCCATGCTGCTTTGCTTGGTATGGCGAATGATATGACAAATTATGAGCAAAAGTTCTTAGGCGCTGCACAAATCTATAACGAACAAGCTGTAAGTGCTAGATCTTATTTACAGCAATCCATGATAATGCTTGCTTCTCAAGATGCAATCATTAATACCGCTAAATCAGTAGGATTAAATCCTGCTTCTGTGGCTGCAAATACTGCTTATGCGGATCAGCAATTTTACGCAAGTATGCAAGCACAAGGACACATGGCACAAACTTATTTGCCTTTAGCTAAAGCTTATTTAACAGCTATTATCATAGGTTTATCTTGGCTTGTTGCTTTACTTTCTATTGTATTTGGCTCTTACGCACATATTAAGATGTTTTTTACTCTGTGTATTTGGATAGTGCTTTGGACTCCTATACTTTGTATTATTAACTATCTAAATGATTATAATCTTATGAAAGTTGCGCAAGTAATAACAGGTGGAAAAGCAGCTTTAAGCTTAGGAGATAACATGCTTATATTCAAAGAAGTAGCAAATAGATCAAATTTCATGAATTATCTTGTAATGAGTACTCCTGTTTTAGCTTATGCTATAGCTAAAGCAAGTGAACAAGGATTTGTAACTTTTGCTTCTGGATTATCTCAAGCTCTAACAGGTGCTTCAAGAGCTGCTGGAAGCTTTGCAAATCAGCAAGCTCTATCTACACAAACTAGCATCGCTGCTCCTAGAGGAGATGAAGTTTGGGCTGTGGGTGCAGGTTATAATACTCTTCAATCTTCGTTTGGTGCAGGTGGTAGAAGTTTTATGGGAACAAGAGATATGCAACATGGTGGCGAATTAGTTAAAGATAATATGACAGGAAGTTCAGCTGTAATCAATGCTAATGGTTCAATAGGTAATGCCGCTATTAAAGGTTTAAATGCTGGTATGACTGCAAGCAATTTAGAAACAAGAGCACACGCTCTAAGTGATGCGATTCAAAATTCTAACCTATCTCAAAGAGCTTTAGAAGTTGCTAGTGGCAAAGGAGATAGCTTAGCCTTATCAGAAAACGATAGAAGTGCTATTACTAATGCAACGCAACATGCTTTAGCTAATGCTTATTCTAAAGCAACAGGTGTGGATGTAAAACAAGCTTATGAAGATGTGATGAGTGGAAAAATTGGCGGTGGTATTGGCTTAAATAAAGAAATAAAAGGAGTTAGAATAAATATTGATGCAGGAGGCTATGTATCTACAGGATCGGTAGAAACTGAAGATTGGTATCAAAATCTAAGCAAAAATCAACAAGAAACATTTAATAAAACCTTTAACGAAAGTCTTTCTAATGAAATTGGCAAAAATAGAGATGCAAGTGCTTCATTTAACAATCTTCTTAAAACAGGAAATGTTACAAATTCTGCTAGTATTAAAAGTTCTATGGATAGATATAATGAAGCTAAAACACTTAATAATTCAGTGGGTTATGATGGCGGATCATCTATCGTTCAAGGCTATATCAATGAAAATTATGGTGGCGTAGTTAATAAAGAAAATGTGGCTTCTGCTGTGAATGCTGTTAAAATATGGCTGCAAGGGGAGATATGCAAGGATTATCACATTACGCAGGAGTAGATTCTAATGTCAATTCAAATGGATTGTTTGGATAATCAAAGCACAATTATCATGATCCAAGAGGTGTTATGACTGATCACAATAAAGCCATAGATGATTTAAATTCAAGACAAAAAGGCTTTATGGCAACAAGAAATGCCCCTAATGATGTTAAATCAGAAAGATTAGCAGGTGGAATTCAAAAAGCAGCAGGTGCAGCTGAGAAAAAAGCAGGAACTGCTAT
>NZ_NXBA01000045.1:0-3281 GCF_002383835.1 Campylobacter sp. 107 | reverse complement strand
TTTATATAAAAAATAATCAATTTTTTATTAAAAAAGATATAAAAAATAAAATTTTATTTCATAGTATTCACTCTTCTTCTATTATAAGTAATTATCTTAGCTTGTTAAATGATTTTAATACTTTAAGCAAGATAGAACTTATAAATATATTAGAAAGTTTAAGTTTATACAATCTTTCAACTTTAATGCAAACTATGCAAACTATACAATCAAAAAATGAATATAACTCAAAAGACTTTGATAAAGATAGTATCTTTTTATCTAATATGATTATGAATGTGAGATTGAAGTAAAAAGATAGTAGATTTGGTAAATTTAAATCTTGTTAAGTTTATTATTTAGTCAAATAAAAAATATAAAAAAATATAAAAAAATATAGAAAAATATAGAAATTTAATAGAAAGGAAGATAGGCTTAGTTAAAAGTTTGTTTGGTGTAAGCCACAAGGGAGTTTCGCCCCTTAAGAAAAGGGGCAAGGCTAATAAGCCTTGACAGTAATTATACAAATTAGTATAATTATAAGTACGAAACGAAACATAGTTTCACCCCCTTTCTAGGGTGTGATTATGCCACAGGGTGGCAGCCCTTTGGCGTTTCACCCTTTTATAATTATACCAAATAAACTCTTTAACTTCTTTAATATAATCCGTGAAAAGATTTTACTTGTTATTCTTTAGCACTTTGTTTTTTGCACCTTCATTTTTATTTGGTGCAACTGAAATAGCTAATGGAAATCTAATCTATACTTGGGGTTATGGCGATGTGATGAATGAAATCATGCAAGCGGTTAAAGGTATAACCACTGAAACAGATTATATCGTTAATGCAGCCTTAGCTATTTCATTATTGCTTTTCAGTATCAAAAAAGCAATGGATGGACAAACAAATCCTGTGTTTGAACTTGGAAAAATGTTTATGCTTTTTGCTGTAGTGTGGTACATGTTTTTAAAAGCACCAAATGACAATAATCACCGCTTCATGATTCACGATGAAGTCACTAGCAAAGATTATGTCATTTCTCAAATTTCTATAGGCATAGGAAAAAGCTTTGCATTAATGACACAATTTGAAAGACTTATTCTAGAAGCTATGGAAAAACATTTTTCAACTCCACAATCTACAAATTTTTCTAACGCAGGTTTAGGTTTTTCACTTCAAGTGATGAGTACTTTACCAAGTGTAAAGCTTTCGGCTATTGATGCAACTTTACAAAAAAATATTGATTTTTACTTTAGAAACTGCGTTTCAGTATAATCAACAAGGTAGAAATCTTTTTCAAAACTCTGATAATTTAATGCAAGATCTTTTCACAAACATAGGCAATGGCTCTCAGCTCACTCCTTTGTTTAAAAATAATAATAATGTTGAAGAACAAAGCGTTGTACCTTGTTCTGATGCGGGTCCTCAAATCGTTGAAATGATTAAAAAAGATACAGATGAAGCTATGAAAATCCATGCTGCTTTGCTTGGTATGGCGAATGATATGACAAATTATGAGCAAAAGTTCTTAGGCGCTGCACAAATCTATAACGAACAAGCTGTAAGTGCTAGATCTTATTTACAGCAATCCATGATAATGCTTGCTTCTCAAGATGCAATCATTAATACCGCTAAATCAGTAGGATTAAATCCTGCTTCTGTGGCTGCAAATACTGCTTATGCGGATCAGCAATTTTACGCAAGTATGCAAGCACAAGGACACATGGCACAAACTTATTTGCCTTTAGCTAAAGCTTATTTAACAGCTATTATCATAGGTTTATCTTGGCTTGTTGCTTTACTTTCTATTGTATTTGGCTCTTACGCACATATTAAGATGTTTTTTACTCTGTGTATTTGGATAGTGCTTTGGACTCCTATACTTTGTATTATTAACTATCTAAATGATTATAATCTTATGAAAGTTGCGCAAGTAATAACAGGTGGAAAAGCAGCTTTAAGCTTAGGAGATAACATGCTTATATTCAAAGAAGTAGCAAATAGATCAAATTTCATGAATTATCTTGTAATGAGTACTCCTGTTTTAGCTTATGCTATAGCTAAAGCAAGTGAACAAGGATTTGTAACTTTTGCTTCTGGATTATCTCAAGCTCTAACAGGTGCTTCAAGAGCTGCTGGAAGCTTTGCAAATCAGCAAGCTCTATCTACACAAACTAGCATCGCTGCTCCTAGAGGAGATGAAGTTTGGGCTGTGGGTGCAGGTTATAATACTCTTCAATCTTCGTTTGGTGCAGGTGGTAGAAGTTTTATGGGAACAAGAGATATGCAACATGGTGGCGAATTAGTTAAAGATAATATGACAGGAAGTTCAGCTGTAATCAATGCTAATGGTTCAATAGGTAATGCCGCTATTAAAGGTTTAAATGCTGGTATGACTGCAAGCAATTTAGAAACAAGAGCACACGCTCTAAGTGATGCGATTCAAAATTCTAACCTATCTCAAAGAGCTTTAGAAGTTGCTAGTGGCAAAGGAGATAGCTTAGCCTTATCAGAAAACGATAGAAGTGCTATTACTAATGCAACGCAACATGCTTTAGCTAATGCTTATTCTAAAGCAACAGGTGTGGATGTAAAACAAGCTTATGAAGATGTGATGAGTGGAAAAATTGGCGGTGGTATTGGCTTAAATAAAGAAATAAAAGGAGTTAGAATAAATATTGATGCAGGAGGCTATGTATCTACAGGATCGGTAGAAACTGAAGATTGGTATCAAAATCTAAGCAAAAATCAACAAGAAACATTTAATAAAACCTTTAACGAAAGTCTTTCTAATGAAATTGGCAAAAATAGAGATGCAAGTGCTTCATTTAACAATCTTCTTAAAACAGGAAATGTTACAAATTCTGCTAGTATTAAAAGTTCTATGGATAGATATAATGAAGCTAAAACACTTAATAATTCAGTGGGTTATGATGGCGGATCATCTATCGTTCAAGGCTATATCAATGAAAATTATGGTGGCGTAGTTAATAAAGAAAATGTGGCTTCTGCTGTGAATGCTGTTAAAATATGGCTGCAAGGGGAGATATGCAAGGATTATCACATTACGCAGGAGTAGATTCTAATGTCAATTCAAATGGATTGTTTGGATAATCAAAGCACAATTATCATGATCCAAGAGGTGTTATGACTGATCACAATAAAGCCATAGATGATTTAAATTCAAGACAAAAAGGCTTTATGGCAACAAGAAATGCCCCTAATGATGTTAAATCAGAAAGATTAGCAGGTGGAATTCAAAAAGCAGCAGGTGCAGCTGAGAAAAAAGCAGGAACTGCTAT
>NZ_NXBA01000044.1:0-803 GCF_002383835.1 Campylobacter sp. 107 | reverse complement strand
AAAGTAAAAAGGATTATTAGGAAGTTCATTTGAGCCTGTAAGGAGAGTGGAGTTTAGGAAGATTTTTATATCTAAACTTTTAAAATCTATTTGGTATTTTTCTTCTATGTCCTTTATATCCAAAACACTTCTATCTTTTGCAAAAATATCACAATGATTATCATAAATATGGATCAAATTTGACATAGAGATGAAAGAAGTATTGTTAGAATTATCTTGCAAATCTTGTAAATTTACTTTATCTAAGAATACGATTTTTATATTATTTGTCTTTAATACTATGGTATTGGTATTTTTATCATAAAATTGCTCTATGTTAAATACTTCGTTTAAAATTAAATTAACATCATTTTCCTTAGTATTAAAGCTTTGATTATTTAGATTATCTTGTAAGGAAATTTCTTTATTTAAATAGTCTTGGATATCTTTTATTTTTTCATTTCTTTTTTCTTTTAAAGTATTGATAGATTTATAAAGCCTTTTTCTAGCATCAAGATAGGTATCATTGAGCTTTTCTTTATCTAGGATGAAGATTTTTGTGAAAGTAGAATTATAGCCTAGATTGTTTATAGCGGTAGCTTGGGTGAAAAGCTCTTCTTGATTATAATTTATAGCTATGGAATTTTCACATTGATATAAGGCTTTTAAATATGCTATGGATGAATTTTTATCTATTGTGTCTATTTCGTCATTGTTTATAAAAGCAAGCCTTGTTATAAATAATTCTCTATCCATTTTTTTTCTAAATATTTAAGATAAATGAATATTATATCAAATATATTAAATTTTTGATAGTCTTTAAA
>NZ_NXBA01000043.1:0-262 GCF_002383835.1 Campylobacter sp. 107 | reverse complement strand
TAAATACATACATCAAATACACACTTGCAATTAATATAATAATATTACACACAAACCCTATAAACCAACTTAATTTTTTGTGTTTTTCTCCTGTGCTATAACATTTAAATAAATAAGCTTGCAATAAACAAGGAAGTATGATAAATGTGATTACTAAAAAAAACATAGTTATATAAGTCAAAAATCCAAAATAATTATATGCTTTATATTCTTGTGGTGATAATTTTTCAATTTCTGGAGGACCAAGCAATACAAGATCCCT